>JAEXRB010000036.1 GCA_023438325.1 Pseudomonadota bacterium
GCGTCCATCAGGCCGGAGGCGGATTCGGACATCAGCCGGTAGCCGACAACCAGGATGTTCACGCCCACCAGGATCGCGATCACCGGATCCAGCCAGTTCCAGCCTGTCAGCCACGCCAACCCCAGGCCCACCACGACCCCGACCGAGGTGTACACGTCGGCCATCAGGTGCTTGCCGTCGGCGCGCAGGGTGATGGAGCGGTGGCGCGTGCCGACCTTGATCAGGATCCGCCCGACGATGCCGTTGAGGACGGCGGCCATGATCGAAACGGCGAGGCCGATGCCGAGCGATCCCAGCGGCCGGGGGTTGAGCAGGCGATCGATGCCCAGGTAGATGATCGAGGCCGCGGCGACGAAGATCATGATCCCTTCCAGCGCGGCGGAGAAATACTCCGCCTTGCTGTGGCCGAAGTGGTGGTCGTCGTCGGCCGGCCGGGCGGCGATGGTCAGCGAGACCAGGGCGACGATGGCGGCCACCAGGTTGACCATCGATTCTGCGGCGTCCGACAGCAGGCCCACCGAGCCGGTGATCGCCCAGGCGCTGCCCTTGAGCAGCACCGTCAGCACCGCGGTCACGATGGCCAGCCAGGCGTATTTCCTCAGGTCCGGCGTGGCTTCGGCCGTTCTGTCGCGGGGTTTCATGGCGACCATTGTCTGCTGTGCGCGCGGGTCCGGCCAGCCGAAGCCTGTCGCCTCACGATCACCAGGGTCGCCCGGAATCTCCACGTGGCCCGTACGAACACGTTGTCATTGCGGCGCGCGCCGGGCGATTTCCTCGCGCGGCGGAGGATGCCCCCGTTGGTCATGGTCTACCACACCCACCGCATCCCGAGCAGTTCGTCGCTGACCTGAAATCGCTCAGCAACAGCTAGCCGTTGGGGCGCCGAGTAAACGATACCGGCGCCGTGATCGTAGGCCGCTTTGGCCGGAAGCGAACATCGATAGGGCAGGGGATTAGGGATGTTTATCGGGGGTAGGGAAGGGCACTTCCGACCGGACCAGAACTTCCGCTAAAGCCGATAGCTGGCGTGGGCAGTTCCCGCAATGCCGGCGTAGCCGCTCATACGCATAGCGGGACAACACCACGCGGCACTCGGCAGTGTGGTGCGTCGGCCCGTTTGATCGATAGTTGAGCCAGACCATCCAGATTCCCGACGATTCCATCGCCGCCGACTCGGTGGTGACTTCGCTCGTGCTCCCGCGTTGGGGGCGGCAGCGTCCGGCAGCCTTGGCACGAACACGGCCGTCCACATCCGCTGACGCGCGCTACCGCGCCGGAAGCACGCTAGAACTTCGATTCTTCCATTTCGTTCGACCGGCCAGGGGTGTAGCTCACCTCGAGAGAGGGGCTCATCCAGATGACCGCGGTGGTATGCCAGTAGCGGCTGCGCTCTCTGCCGTAGCCTGCGTCGTGGCGGCGCAGGCGCACCAGCCACATCAGGTCGGCGTCGCGGGCCTCCAAGTACGCGCGCACGACGTCGGTACGGCACCATAGGCGTGAGCCTTCGCTCGCACCTTCCTCCTGTCGGCTGGATTCGATCCATGCGTCGGCCCGTACCACGGTCTCGCCGGCGGCGTTCTCCCAGGTCCGTTCGAACGGATCGACAGATCGCAGCTTGGCGAACGCGGTGGCGTCCTGGCTCAAGCGCGGGCGCTGCACCGCGCCGTCGGCGCCCAGGGGGTCGGTCTCGTCCAGATGCGCATAGGCCTCCTTGCGCACGATCCACGGCAGGTATGGCGCATCGCGCTTCGAGGCCACCCCGTCGTCTTCGTACATCTGCAGCTGCGGCACATGGGCTTGGAAGGGGCCCTGAGCGGCCACCTCCTCGGCCAATGCGGCGCTCTGGTCCCGCGGCGCCAGCGCCGACATCACCCGGATCTCGACGTTCTCGTTGGAGTGCCAACTACCATCGACGGTGAGCCAGTTTCCCACCGAGTCACCGATCCCTAGCAATGATTTCAATGCGGCCGGATCTGCGGTGAGGTCCACCGCCGTGTCGCCGACCGCCATCAAGGAGACCCAGGTGTCCAAGGGCTGGGGATCCATGCCGTCCGCGAGCCACAAGCCCGCCGGGTGCGTCACGACCTGGCGCGAGAGCCATTCCTCCCATGGGTCGTCCTCATCGTAGCTGCGCCAGACCACCGAGTGCGCAGCAAGCAGATCGCCGGCCACCGAAAACAAGGCGTGCCAGGCCAGCTGCTCGCCGTGAGCCTGGTCCTCGGCGTCAATACCGCGCGTGTAATGGTCGCGCCCGGTGCGCGACCGCCCCTTGCGATCGCTCATGAACTCGATATCGCCATCGTGTTTACGCACCTTGGCGACGAGGGCGTCCACCGTTTCCCAATGCGGCCGTCCGAACAGGCGCGCCAGCTGTGCAACGTCGTCCTTGCTGAAGTCATAGTCCAGGTGCAGTTCGTGCTGAGGCGCGGCCATGCCCTTGGGACGCATGGGGGAGAAGTCGCTTCCGTAGTAGTCCTTGTCCTTTCGGGCCACGAAGCTCGATCGATTGACGCGCAGCAGCTTCTGGACCCGTGCCTTCGAGAGGCGCACCTCACCTGCATTCACACAGGCCAGCAGGGCTTGCGCCGCGAAATGCCGCCGAAGCACATGGCGGTCGACGGTGTCCAAGGCGATCGTTTCGAGGAAATCGGCATGCCGAGCGACGATCTCGGGCGCCTCTAGTGCGATGCGCGCCATCGCGACCAACAACCAGAGCTGGGCGTGCTGGTAGAAGAACGGCAACTCTGGCGCCTGGAAGGGAACTGCGTCGCGACGCCGATACTTTGCAACGACCCCATCCAGCACCTCGGCGCGTTCCAGGCGGACCGCTGTGCGCAGGCTATGGGCGGCGAACCACCGCTGCCGGGTGATGGGCGAACCGAGCTGGAACCAGGTCATTCCTGCGACGGCCTCGACCGCATCCCCAGTAAAGGTCATCGCGTCCTGCCACGCCCCGTCCTCCGTGTTGGACGCAAGCTTCGCCGGTCCGCTCTGCAGCAGGCGCGTCAGCGCCGCCTCGCCCACGCCGTGCGACGTCTTCCCGTTGAACTCCGCAGCGAAGTTGAGCCACACCGAGGCCGGCACCGGCATCTTGGGACGGGTGAACTCGTGGATGAGGAGCATCAGCACGTCGCGGCGCGCCAGATCACAGATCTCCTCGAGGGCGCGGACGTGCGAGTCCGATAGGTAGTCGAAGGAAATGTACTCGCGCGCATTCACCCGTGCGATGACCGGTGCGCATGCCTTGAGCGCGTCGGCGACGGCGAGCGAGGAGCCGCCCCATTTCTCCTTGCATGTGCGCAGCTCGCGTTCTTTCTCGTACAGGTCCAACATCTCGAGCCGCGCGATCAGCGCCAGATAGTCAGGCCATTGCTTGAAAGCTACCTTCGCTCGCAGCGTATCGAGGACATCGCTCGTGAAGCGCATGTTCCGGTGATGCGTGCGCGCCGCATCGAGGACGCGCCCAACTGCAACCTCATCGAGCGGATCGGTGTCCGCGGCGAGCTGCAGTAAGTGCGTCTTCGCCGCGGCCTGCTCGTCTTCCCAAGTTCGAGGCGCCGCGTCGGTCCCGGGCGCGCGCCAGTTGGCGCGCGTGTTGTGGTCATCGCGCTTGATGTCGATTCGATCCGCCGCCGCGTCCAAGTACTGTCGCTGCCATGCGTCCTGGCCCAGCACCGCGCCGGCCAAGCGGGCGAGTGCGCGAGGCGTTTCCGAGCCCAGTGAACCGGGGTTGTTCTGTAGGTATTGCGCGACAAGCTCGGTGGCCACGGCGGGCACGCGTGCGGACGGCTTGGATTCGAGGGTGGCGACTAGCTGCGTGGTCCCGCACACGTAGAGCTCGGCTGGATTCGACAGTCGCAAGAGCGTCAGGGCGAGCTCGGCGTCGAGCTTTTCGTCCTCCAGCAAGGCCCGCACGTACGGCAACAGCGTGTAGTCCAACGAGATTCGCCCGCGGTCCTGCCACCGCGCCAACCTGGCGAGCCCGGCCACACCGGATACCCGGCTCATCGCGGCGCCATAGGAACCCCAGTGGAACTTCTGTTCCTCGCCGAAATTGAGCTCGCAAATGTTGGACAAGGTATGGCTCTCGCGCTGGCCGAGACCCTCGCCGGTCAATGCGCCGGCGAAGTGCATCAACCCCTCGACAAAGCGGTAGTCGCCCGAGCCGATCGCGTCCATTTGCTCGAGCCCCTTACGGAAGTACACGACCGCTTCGACGGGGCTTGCCATAGCGATCGCCTGCCCGAGGCGCGCGAAGTGTGCAGCGCGATCGGTGACATCGTGTTCCTTTTCGGTGGCGACGCTCGCCTTGATTGCGAGCGCGCCGGCCATAGCATGGAACGCTGGCCGGGACGCCAGTAAGGCAACGAGCCCGATCAGGTGGAACACGGACGTGGTGTCCGGTTCGCTGGCAGCTTTGATATAGGCCGCGACCTCGTCGACTGGAAATTCGTCATTCGCCGCAAGAGCCAACGCCAACAAGCGCTCGCCGACCGCGTTGTGCTGCTGTCGCGCCGAGCGGCCGCCCGAGTGGTAATCCGCGGTGTTGCGAAGCGTGATCCATTGGGCGGTCAGCGGCGCCAAGGTAGGTGCCGCGGAACCGGAACCGACAACAGCCTGTGCAAAGTCACGCGCGATATCGAGCCAGCGCGGCAATCGCTCATTGAGGAACTGCGCGGCCGATGCGTTGTGGCTGTAGTAATGGCGCGTATCTTCGTTGGCGTCCCGGGCGGCCTTGGCTTTCGCCTGGTAGTCCGCGTCGAGTGCCTCCTTGAGCGCGGTGACGAACTCCATGTCCGGCAGATGCGGAGGTAATGCTGCGGCGTGTTCGGCCAGTTCGCGCGGCAGCAAGTCGCGGGGACCAATCAGGGTGCCGGTCGCGCAGCAGGTGATGACCTGCCGCGCAATGTACGTGGTGATCTCACCGATCCAGTACGAGTCCATGAACACGTGCAGGCCGGGCGGTACCAAGGGCAACGCCGCAAGGATTGCGGTGGATTGGGCAGGCATCCCCAACCGCACCGCCTTAGCCGCAGCCTCCACCATGCCCTGCACCAACGGGCGTTCGTCGGGCCGGTAGTGATCCCGAAGCTTCACCGGTCCGTCCGCCATGCATGCCGCCGCGAGCGACTTGAGCTGGACGCGTTGCTGCTCCGGGCTGCCGGTGGTGTAACGAATTGCCGCGGCGATCGGCCCGATCGACGCCAGCGCATCAACACAGGCCCGGATCACCTCGGGTGGGAGCAAGGGCGCGGCATCGGGCCGGCGCGCCAGCAGGAACATCGCCGTGGCGGTGTCGTACCCGTACTCGGCGCTGTCCCAACCCGATAGGTCTCGAGCCGCCGCCTTGCCGTCGCCCCTAAGCAGGTAGCAGAACGGGAGCGCCGCCAAGTCCAGCACCGTTGGGTGCACTCGGTCATGCGCGTCGCTCTTCTGGTGGAAGTAGTGCTGCAGCCACTCAGCAACCCACCGGGCGTGCCAGATTGCCTCAGCGGTCTCGCCCATCAGTCCATGCGCAATCGCCAGACGGGCGTGGCGGGAACCGGGCCACGGGGTTCGTGCCTCGAAGATGCGCCGAAGCGAATCCGGATCGGCCGAGGCGACCACGAGATCGGGGTAGTCCAGCAGATACGTCGTTCCCCGCTGGTCCATCGCGGCGAGGGTCGACAATTCAACCAGCAACGGTACGAGTTGGTCGAGGTCGTTGACGCGAACGGCATGCGCCACGGCGGCGCGAAGTCGTGCATGGCGAATTGTCTGTTGGCCTACGGTGCCAGTGATGCTCGCAGGCAGCCGCTCGTCGAAGGCCAACTGGAAGAGCTTCTCGCCATCCTCCAGTTGCAGCAGCAGGTCGGGAAGCGTCGTGGCGGCATAGACCGACTCGCCCTGCATGGCGAACAGGTTCGTCGCCAGCTCACGCAGCAGCGCCGCGTCGCCGGCATAGTTGCGTCGGATGAGGGTTTCGGTGGGCTCGTCGCGGAACATCAGGCCATGCTTGGTCTGCTCCAGCAGCGGCGACAGGTCTGCCGCGAAGCTGACGACCGCGCCTTCGGCCATGCCGTTGACTTGCGCGAACTCCTTGAGCGGCACGGGCGGCGGCAAGGTGGCTAGACCCGCCAGAAAAGCGCGGATGCTGCGATCGGCATTGCCCAGCTTGCGTGCCTCAGCCAAGGCCTGGTCAATGCGGTGCTGGATCAGATCGTCCAGCGCGATCGGCTTGTCGATCTCGCTCGGCGCCAGCAGACCAGGTTCCGCGGCCAAGTGCTCCAGCACACGAGCATTGCCCTTGGACCGCGCCTGGCCCACTTGGACCATAGTCTCGGTCAGCTTGCTCACGCGGGTGCGCAGGAACGCACGTGTTTCTCGCTCGACGAACGGCGCCAGTTCGAGCTCCTCAGCGGAGATCTCGCCGGTTGCGGTGAGTCTTCGGTGCGTTCGGGCACTGACAACCACCTGCAGACCGGGAATTGCTGCGCCATGCTCCAAGCTCTGCAGCAACAGGCGGGGGAACGAATCCTGGCTGCGATCGTGAGCGATCTCGCTGGCGTTATCGATCGCGTCGAGCAGCAGCACCAGTTGCCGATCCGCCGAGCCTCGCCGCAATGTCGCGACAGCTTGTTCCAGGCGCACGCGAAAGGCGCGAAGGATGTCTTCGCTGTTGCTGGTCGAGGGCAACATGGGATCGCACAGCCCCCGACAGGCGAGCTCATTGGCGATATGCACCAGACCGCGGCTTGGTAGGTGCCTGCTGTCGTCGGAGGCACGGTATTGGCCCATGCCGAAGCAGTCGAACAGGATCGTCTCATGCTCATGGGCCAGGCGGGCGGCCAGCGAGTTCATAAAGACCGTCTTACCGAACCCGCCTTCGGCATGCACGACCAACGGCCGAGTGAGCCGCGGGATGCGGTGAACGGTGTTGTTCAACTGCACTCGATCAACCACTTTTCCGATCGGCGGAAAGCTGGCCGGCGCCGGGAGCAGATCTTTGTCGTCGGACAGGCCCAACGCAGCCAGCACGTCTGTGCGCACGATGACGTTGCGGTGTTGCTTGATTAAACCGGCCTTGTCGCGTGCCATCTCCCGGATGTCCGCGAGACGGCGGCGGGCCATGTGGTCCCGCGCGTCTGACCAGTCCACCAGGGTGAGTGCGAGCTGCTGCTTGTTCTCGCGCAGGTCGCCGGTTAGGCCGATCATGTCCAGCCGCGCGGCGAACTCGGCGAGGTCTTTGCCCGTCAGCTTGCAGGCGTCCGCCACCTGCCTCGCCTGCGTTTTCGCGCCGCCCTTGACCGCACTTTGCGCCGCCAAACCTTCGATGGCCTCGAGCAACGCGGGCTCGATGGGTCGATTGGTTACCAGCTCGAACCGCAACTTTGCCCGCGCCTTCTCAGTCCCGATCGACTTCTTACAGGCGCGATACGTGCGCGCGAACTTGCCGACGGTCTTCTTCGCATCCGCCGCCCGAAATGGCTTGTGTTCGGCCGCCTTGGAGTACTTCACCTGGACCACCACCACGCGCTTGGCGTGCTGCAGGTTGGCCCGACCTCCGAAGTACATGACCGCGTCGGCGATCTCATTGCCTTCGTTAGAGACTCCGCGCTGGTCCTCGTTGGCGAAACCTTCCACTGCAATGCCGACCAACTCGGCCCCGGGCAGGAGCAAGCCGAGGCACTTTCGCGCGACCCAAGCTTCGTGGAACTCGTGGCCGTCGCGGGAGGCGCGGACGGTGTCTACCGCCGGGCGCGCCCGGGGTTCGGCTTTCCTCTTCGGCTTGGACGATGCTTTAGGCTTCTGCCTGGCCTTCCGCGGGGTTGCGGTCTTGAGCGTCGCAGCGGACTTCTTTTTATCCTTCGCCATTACCGGTTCCGCCTAGACCTGATCTAAGGATACCCGAGCGGCACTGGCCAGGATCGACGTTGAGAAGTACTCGGAATTGGTGCGCGATAGCCCTACTTGAGAAGACGGCCTGCCGGATTATCTTCTGCTGCACCTGCTTGAAAATACCCGATCACGCTTGCCACGGAACGATGCTCGGTCATCGCCATTACCGCTGGCAGTGGCACCCCTTGCTTGCCGGCTTCGGTAACGAACCCTGACCTGAGGCTGTGCGCCCCAAAGTCCCCCTCCAATCCCGCCAACTTGGCCCGACGCTTAACGATCGACGCCACTGAGCCAGGGAGCAGGGCAGGGCCGACCCGACCCTTCCAGATCCGCCGGAAGATCGCTCCTTCGTCGATCCCAGCGGCCACGAGCCAAGCTGCTAAGGCCTCGGCGCTGCGCCCCAAGATTGGCTTGTCCGGTGTAGAACCCGCCGTCACGCCCGCCTGCTGGGTCTTGGAGTACTCCAGCCGATAGATGTACCCGTCTTCGCCGACCTTGCGCAGGTCGCGCATATCCGCGGCCGCGATTTCACTGCGCCGGCGCCCGCCACTGGCAAAGCCGAAGCAGAGCAGGGCACGGTCGCGCAGACCTTCCAGACTGTCATCGCAGGTCGCCAGCATGGCCTCGAGTTCGGCCCGGGTGATCGCGGTCTTCTTGGTCGGCCGCTCGCCGCGCTTGACGGCGGCACGCCGAGCCCGGCTCAGCAATGTCCGGACACTGGGTAGCTCGCAGGGGTTGGCCAAGCGCTTGAGCTTGTGGGCGGTAGACAGCACGGCCACACGCTGGACCACGGTCGACAGCTTCAGCGGCCCAACCTTGGCCTTCAGGCCGGCGGCAACCAAAGCCTGATCGATTGCCAGGGGCAGCTCGTTGACCAGGCCGGTCTTGCTCTTGCGCTGGATGTGGTCGACTAAGAACTGGATCACCACAGCCTCACTCGCCGGCAAGGCCAGCTCAATGCCGTAGCGGGCTTGGTGCCAGCCGGCCCAGTAGCGCAGGGCAGTGGCGTAGCTGCGGGTCGTGTTGGCCGCGGCCGCTTCGGCGAGCAGTTCGCGCACCGCATCGGCGGCCTGCTGGGCAAGCTGTTCCGGCAGGACCAGATTCGCGGCTGTCGCTAGGGTGACGGGCAATATGCCATTTCGCTTCATACTATGTAATGTACGTTATGAAATAGGGCGCTTACTAGCGATAATCATCACTTATCACCAGTACGGAAGCAACAGAGTAGGGCGTCCGCGTAGGAGATCCGTCCATGGCACGAGGCATCACTGAACACGACGTCCACACCGCCGCCGACGCGCTGGTCGCGGCCGGCGAGCGCCCAACCGTCGAACGGATCCGCGCGCATCTCGGCACCGGGTCTCCGAATACGGTGACGCGTTGGCTGGAGACTTGGTGGCGGGCACTTGGCCTGCGTCTGGACGGGCACCAGGCGCGATTGCACTTGCCAGAGGCCCCGGAGGCTGTCGTCCGCGCGGCAGGACAGTGGTGGAACCTGGCGCTAGAAGCGGCCAAAGCGAGTCTTGAGGAGGAGCTTTCGGTCGAGCGTGCGGCCCTTCAGTCCGATCGAGATGCCCTACAGCAAGCGCGCAAGGCGTTGGATGCCGAAGCGGCGGCACTTCGTACTGACAAGGAAGCTGCCCTGGCGGCCAAGCGACTTGCCGAAGCGCAATCGACAGAACAAGCGAGGCTCATTACACGGCTCGAGGCCCAGATCGAAGAACTCACGGGACTGCGCGACGCGGCCGGTAAGCGAGAGGCTGAAATCGAAGCAGCCAGGCAAGCACTCGAACAACGACTTCAGACACTGCAGAAAGCCGCTGACACGGAACGTGAGGGGTTTCTGGTGCACATTCGCTCTGTCGAAGATCGGGCCAACACGGAGATCGATCGCATGCGTCAGGAAGCGAAGGACCTGCAGGGCCAGCTTAAAGAGCTCGGTCGAACACACACTGCAGCCGAGAAAGCTGCGCGTCAGTCGCTTGACAAAGCCATCGCTGAAGCCAAAGACGCTCAGCGAGAACTGAGTCTTCAGCGAACCCGTGCGGAATCAGCTGAGAGTCGGCTTGGCCAGCTCCAGGAAGTGTCCGCTGCCGTGGAAGCCGCAATTCGTCGGGCAGGGGCTGCGCCAAGAGAGAATTCGGGGCGAAAAGACGCCCCATCCACGCCAAGGAAGCGATCTAAGATTGCCAGTGGCAAATAGCGTCGTGGCCTCATGACCCTGCAACTTCCTCCAGACACACCAGCCTCCGCAGCCCGGCGTCGTGCGCTCTACGGCGCGTGGGAATCCGAAGGAGTCATCGTGCGGAAGCTGACGGACCTGAGAGCCCTATCCAGCGAAGGTCGCGTCTTGGCCGTTTGGGTGCGCGAGGTTGGCGAACACCGGTATCCCGGCTTCCAGTTTGATGCTCAGGGACACTTGATCCCCCAGATGACGCTGCTCCTGGATCTATTGCGAGGTCCGGGCGGCCTGACCGATGAAGCGAACCAATCTGGCTGGCTAGAGGTGGAGTGGCTCTACGCACCCCATGTGTTGCTGGATGGCAGGTCGCCTGCGGAGTGCTTTACTGCAGATCCTTAGCGTGTTCTGGCGGTGGCTAGGGAGGAATTCGGGCAGGATCGCGTCAGCCAGTACTGAGTCATCCAGACGGCGAGTGGGCGTGCGAATGACCATCATGGCCCCGAGTTCACTGCGTCGATTGCGTTCTTGGCACGACGTTGCTCGCACAAATCCAGCGCGGCGTGCTTTTCACTGCGCGGATGGTCGGTAGTTACCGAACATGTGTCCCGTATTTTTCCGCGGCAGACAGACACGCACCATGGAATGTAAGTCATTGACCCATAAGGTTGTTTCGAGTGGCATCTTTTGTATTTTACATAATATATTTTATGCATTGACAAGTCATGGCAAGATAGGCACAATTCCTCCGCTTCGGCTGTGCCGGATTTTTCATCGGAGCCTGTCCTTGCCCGCACACAACCACGCTCCCGATCTGTTCTCCGTGATTCCGACGGCTCTGTTCGGGCCGCTGGCAGCTCCCAATCGCAAACATTATTGGCTGATCCTGTGTCGTCTGTTCGAAGAGTTCTTCGGGCCGGATGCGCCGCTGCCGCCCAGCCATGGCTTGCCGCGTCGCGAGATCACTGCGGCCATCGAGCGTTACCTGCTCAGCCATGACCCTTGGGAAGACGAGGAAGGCAACGCGCCGGATGCGCCCTTGAACGTGCGCGCCCATGCCATTTACGAGCGTTTCCGGGCATCGGGCTGGTTGCGACAGGAGCGCATCGGTGCGCGTGAAATGACGATGATGCGCCCGGTGGTGACGCAGATGCTCTCCACGCTGATCGAGTTCAGCGAGCACGGGCCTACCTTCGTGTCGGCCAAGGTGCGTTCGATCGAGTTGCAATTGCAGCAAGTAGTCGAAGGCAGGGCTTCGGGCGATGCCTTGGACGAAGCGGCCGATCAGGCGCGTCGTCTGCTGTCTTCGCTGGCTTCGATGAGCTTGCAAGTGCGTGATCTGATGCCGGAATTGAGCCGAGCGGAGACCACGGCGCAGTTCGCGCGGCAATGGTTCGAGCGCTATGTCGGCCAGTTTTTCATCGGCGATTACGCTGAATTGCACACCGCAGATCATCCGCTGGCACGGCGCAGCTCGATCCTCTCGATGGCGCAGCGCATCAATGCCAGCGTCCTGCGCGAGCATCTGCTGGCCTGGTATCGCGATCACCTGACCGCAGGCGATACCGAGCGCGCCGAAATTCGTCTGGAACGCAGCCTGCGGCGGCTGCGCGAGCTGGATCGGATCGACGAATACCTCGGCCGACTGGACGAAGACATGCGCCAGGCCAATCGTCGCGCACTGGCGTTCCTGGATTACCGCCTGCGCGCACCGGACAAGCTCGATGTGCTGCTGCGGCGTGCCTGTCGTGGCGTCGTTGCGGCCGAATCGCACGAGCTGCGCTTGCCCGTGGCGCCCGGCGGATTGATGCATGAAGCGCGCCTGCGCCCGCCGACGCGCAAGCCGGCTCCGATTCCGCGCAGCGCCAATGCGATGCAATCGCCATCGCCGGAACAACTGGCACGGCTGGCCTTGTTGCGTCGAATCAAGCGCGCCCGTCTCGTCACGCCCGAAGACATGGCGCGTTACATTGGCCGGCATCTGGATAACACCGGTCGCATCGATTCGTCCGCGCTTGGCATCGCGTCCATCGAAGACCTTCGCGCTTACCAAACCCTCGTTACCCTCGCCTTGCGCAGTCACCGCATCGGCGGCCTGCGCCGTGATGATCCGATTTCGCGGCTGGTGCGCGGCTTCCGGGTCGAGCTGATCGAAGGCCAGTGGTGTGAAAACGCCCATTTACATTCGCCGCGCTTCATCATCCAGCGCATCGGCACACCATCGCGGAATCCTGCATGAAACGCAGTTGGAACACGCTCAGCCAGCTCTCCGGCGGCACTTATGCGGTGCAGGATTTCGAGCGCGCCGCATACCGTCTGGTCACCGAGCAAGTGCTGTATGCCAGCGATCGCATGGCACGCAGCGCCTATCACCTGATCGAAGATCATCTGGAAGATTTTTCCGCCGCGCTGTCGCCGCTTGGCATCCGGCTGGAGCGCAATGCGCACTATCGTTACCTCGTCGCCCTGCCCTCGCATGGTGAAGGCACACCCGTCACGCTGGCGGAAACCTTGTTGTTGCTGGTACTGCGGCAGCGCTACGACGCCGCCATGCGGCAAGGCCAGATCGAAGAGCACGGCGAAGTGCTGGTCGAACTGCCTGATCTGCAGGAAGCCTATCCCGAGTTGACCGATCGCCCGATGCCCGACACGGGCACACTGCGCGACCTGAGTGCCACGCTCAAGCGGTGGGGCATTTGCCGGTTGGTGGAATCGGAGGCCGATGATCCGCAGCCTTTCCATCTGCGCGTGCGACCGGCCATCGTGGAAATCGTCGGCGAGCAATGGCTGCAACGGCTCGATCAGCACAACATGCGCGATGCCGCCGACGATGAAAGCACGGAGGATGACGATGCAATTGCTTGAGCGCGTGCATCTGGTTCAGTTCTTCCTGTTCGAAGCCCAGACCCTGCACCTGGATGGCACCAGCGCCATCATCGCGCCCAACGGCGCCGGCAAGAGTGCCTTGCTCGATGCCTTGCAGATCGTGCTGCTCGGCGGTGATGGGCGGCACCTGCGCTTCAATGCGCAAGCCGGCGGCAGCCACCGTGCGCGCAGCATCCGCGACTACTGCCTGGGCGTGTTCCGCAGCGGCGAGGAAGGCCGCAAGCGCCGCACCGCCACCACCTACATTTCGCTGGTGTTTCGCGATCAGGAAAGCGGCGAACCGTTGACCTGCGGCATTGCCTTGGGCGCATCGATGGATGAGCCGGATCACCGCCAGCACGGGCTCTACCTGTTCCCGGGCGTTGCGCTGGAACTGGACGATCATCTCGAGCGCATCGGCGGCAGGGAATTGCCGCTGGAATGGCCCAGGTTCCGGGAGTTGGGCACGCGACGCTGCAAGGAAGCGGGCAACGGCCCGGAACTGCATGCCAGCGGCGAGCGCTTCGTCAAGGATCTGCTGCTGCGCCTGCGCGCCAGCCCCTCGGCACATCCAGATGTAGTGGCGTATCGCAAAGCCTTCCAGAACGCGCTCAACCTCCAGCGCGTGGAAGACGTCGATCTTTTCGTCCGCACCCTCGTGGCCGAGGATCGCCCTACCGACATCACCCGCTTCCGCGCCCTGCTCGACAGCTTCCGCCAGATCAAGGAAAAAATCGAACAGGTCAAACAACGCATCGATGCGGCCGAAGGCGTGGACCAGCAATACGGCAAGATCGCCACGCAGGCGCAGCGCGCCGCATCCTATCGCGCCCTGCAAGCCGAGTACGCACGCGATTTGTATGCCGAGCAAATCGAGCAGGCCGAAAAGGATGCAGACGAAGGCAAAGCCCGGCTGGCCTCGCTCAAGCGCGCCCTGGAAGAAGCGCGCGGCGAACGTGACCTTGCTCGCGATCAATACCAACACGCCAATGCCGCGCTGCAAGGCAGCCACGGTTACGGCGAACAGGCCCGCATCGAGGAAATCAGTGGCCGTGATCGCGAGCGCCTGCAACAGCTCAAAATCGAACTGTGCCGGGAGATCGGCATGGTGTGCGATCATCTCACCGGCATCTCCGGGCTCGCCCTCGCACACGTCGACAGCACTGTCCTCGACACCGTCAGCGCACCTTGGTCGGATTGGCTGGACGCACTCTCGGCACTGGATGCCGATGCCGACCTTCCATGGGCGCCCGAGCATCTGTTCGAGCGCATCAGGCAGGCGTTGAGTGCCGTCGCCCCGCTGATCGAAGCCGTCGAACAGCATGCGCGTGAACGTCACGCAGCGCAGGAAAGTGCCCGCGAGCGTCTCGCCAGCGCACGCAACAACCACAAGCGCATCGCGGCCGGCCAGTCCGAACTCGGCCAGGACACTTCGCGCCTGATGAGCTACCTGCGCGATGCCGGCATCGATGCACGCCCGGTCTGCGACTTGGTGCAAGTCACCGACAAGCGCTGGCAACCGGCGATCGAAGCCTATCTGCGCAGCAACGTCGAAGCCCTGCTTATTCCGGCGCACGACGAAGAACGTGCGGTAAAGCTGTATCGCGGCCTCAGCGGCGGGCGCTCGGTCTATGGGGTGAAACTGGCACTTTCCAGCCAGGCCCGGAAAACGCGCAATACCGAATCCCGCAACACCGATTCGCCCGCCGATGGCAGCGTCGCGGCCCTGCTGGAAGGAGTGAATCCCGATGCCCTCGCCTTCTTGCGCCGCCAACTCGGCGAACTGCGTTGCGTGGAAACGGAAGCCGAATTGGTACGCAGCCGACAAGGCTTGACTTGCGACGGCCTGCTCGCCCGTGGCGGCAGCATCGAGCGCCTGCGCCTGCCTGCGGCAAGCGATCTGAAGATCGGCGCCAGCGACAACCGCGCCCGCCTGCGTGTGCTGCACGAAGACATGGAAGCTGCAACGCGCGAACTGAGCCAGATCGAACCCCAGCTCAAGCAAGTCGAAACCTGCCGCCGTGGTCTGGCACGCCTCGCCGATGCCGACGCGATGGCGCACGCATTGCACATGCGTGTGCTGGAACATCGCCAGACATGGCAGCGCTATCGCCATGCACGCGACAGCCATCAGGCTGCCATCGACCCGGATCTGCTGCGTCTTTCCGAACAAGTACGCGCGCTCAAAGAGCACGCCCAGCGCTGCGAAGCGCATGTTGAAGCACTGATCGGCGAAGAAGCCGTCGCGCTCAGCCAAAGCAAGGAGCGCGCTCGCCTGCTCGATGGTTTGCGCCAGCAGGAAGAATGGGTTGCACGTCGCGCCGTGGAGGCCTTCCGCCATGCCGATGTCGATCCCAACCTCATCGAGCGCCAACGCGACGAACTGGATGAAAAAATCCCGTCGCTGGAAGAACGCAGCAAAACCTGCGAACGGCGGGCCGAAGAAAGCGACAAACAACTGTCCAGACTGTTGCCCGATGCCTGGAGCGCACTGGCGCAGTACGCCCGCGATCAGCACATCGACCTGGATTTCGCCGCCGATCAGTGGCGCCCCGCCCGCAGCCTGCTGCAACGCGAATTGACGCAATTGCGCGACACCGAACTGGTGCAATATCAGGACGAAGCCCGTCGCGCCTACGACACCGCCGTGGATACCTTCCGCGCCAACGTCGCCGCCGCACTCAACGACAACTTCACCCGCCTGCGCGACCAGATCAACACCCTCAACCGCACCCTTCGCAGCAGCCCGGCGTTCTCCAACAACGAGCGCTACCAATTCAACTACGAGGTATTGCCAGACCTGCGCGATCTGCATCGCTTCATCCAGCGCGCCGCAGAGCTGGGTGGCGAAGACACCTTGTTCGGCAGTACCGGCGACGTGCCTGCCGCATTCCGCGAATTGATCCAAGACAACGCCGCCGCGCGCAGCGCCAGCTCGCCCCTGGACGACTACCGCCGCTTCTTCCGCTTCGAGGTGAAGATCAAGCAGGAAGACCGCGACATCGGCAGTCTCAGCGAGCGCATGCGCTCAGGCTCCGGCGGCGAACACCGCGCCCCGCTCTACATCATCGCCGGTGCCGCTCTGGCCGCCGCCTATGGCAAAAGCGAAGCGCATCCGGGTGGCTTGGGCGTGATTCTTCTGGACGAGTTCGGCGACAAGATCGACGCCCAGAACGCGCGCGCCGTCACCAACTACCTGCGCTCGCTCGGCCTGCAACTGGTGCTGGCCGCGCCAGACACCGCACAAGGCACGCTCAGCGGCGTGCTGGAAAGCTACATCGAGCTTTTTCGTGATGGCGACCTGCTGCAAGTGGAACGCATCGAGGTCAAACCAGCCGCACGCGAACTCCTGCTCAGCGATGCCTTCGACCTCCACCCCGAATTGCTCGCCGAAGAAACCATGCGCATCGAACGGGAGCTGGCGACGCCATGAGCCCGCCGGCGCAGCACGTGCTCGAACGTCTGCTGCGCCGTGGTGAAACGGCACGACGGCGAGGCCAGAGCGCCTCGTTGTCGATGCGCAGCGCACGCGATGCCGCCGAATATCTGGCACTGCGCAGCCTGACCGAGATCGAAACCTTCCATGCGCACATCGCATTGGCCGAGCGCGATGGCGGAATCGAGGTGCAACGTGATCGATGCGGTGACGGCGAGCGCCTGGAACGCCTGAGCGTCGCCAACCTGACCGCATTGGCGCGCCATCTGGGCACCATCCCGCTCGACCAGCAAGCCGATGCCGCGGCCGACGCACTGAGCCGCTGGCAAGCGCAGTTCCCGATCATCCACGACGTGCTGATCCGCTGGCGCGAAGGCCGCAAGGTGCCGATGCCAGCGCCGCATCGGATCTGGCCGATGCCGCACTTGCCGTGGCAGCACGGCAAGCGGATGCCGGCAACGAACGCATCCTGCGACGCGAAAGCGTGCGCCTGTTCGGTCAAAGCAAACGGCTTGAGAAACTCACGCCGTGGCTCGATCTGCTGCTGACAAACGATCTGGCTTCCAGCGGGCTGATGCCGCAGGAAACCTGGGCGTTGCTCGATTTGCGTCGCGAGCCACAACCGTTCCTCGTGGCCGGGAGCGGCACGGTGACGCTGCTCGATGGCATGCAACTGCCGCTGGCGCGCCCGTTTCTCGGCCTGCCGAGCGAAGCCATTTCCGCCCTGTCCAGCCCGGCGCGCTGTGTTCTGAGCATCGAAAACCTCGCCAGCTTCCACGATGCGGCAGCACTGGCGGCACAACGCCACGACATCCTGCTGCTCTACACCGCCGGCATGCCTTCGCCGGCCTGGCGCAAAGCCTGTCTGCGGCTATTGCAGGGTTTGCCGCAGTCGCTTGCGTTCTACCACTGGGGCGATATCGACGAAGGCGGTTTCCGCATCGCCAGCGTACTGGCCGGGATGCTGGGAAGTGTTGGCCGCGCATTGCGTCCGTGGTGCATGACGCCTGACGTCGCTATCGCGGAAACCCCGCCGCCGCCGCCACCGGAAACCTTGCGTGCCATGTGCCGCTGGGCACGCCGTGCCGGCTGGGACGATGTGGCTTGCGAACTGGAAATATCGCCGATGTCGCTGGAGCAGGAGCGACTCGATGCCCTGCTTCCCGATACCGGCGACGTGTAAGCGCCGGTATCGGGCTCGCATCACTTCGTGCTGGCGGCCGCCTTGGATTCGCCTCCCGCACGGGCCTCGGCGATGAACTGGCGCACCAGATCATCCAGTACCGGCAGCGGAACCGAGCCTTGCTCCAGCACGGCATCGTGGAAGGCGCGGATATCGAACTTCTCGCCCAGCGCCTTTTCGGCCTCTGCCCGCAGTTGCACGATGCGGATCTCGCCGAGCTTGTAGCTGAGCGCCTGCCCCGGCCACGAGATGTAGCGATCCACTTCGGTGGTGACTTCGTGCTCGGAAAGCGCAGTGCGGTCGCGCAGATAAGCCAGCGCCTGGTCGCGCGTCCAGCCCTTGTGATGCACGCCGGTATCGATCACCAGACGCGCAGCGCGCCACATTTCATAGGTGAGGCGCCCGAAATCCTCATACGGCGTTTCGTAGATGCCCATCTCCACGCCGAGTTTTTCGCAGTAAAGCCCCCAACCTTCGCCGTAGGCGGAAATGTAGTTCTCGCGGCGAAAGGCTGGCTGCTCGCCCTGCTCTGCCGCCAGCGCGCCCTGCAAGGCGTGACCTGGATCGGATTCGTGCAACGTCAACGCCGGCAGGTTGTAGAGCGGGCGCGCCGGCAGGTTGTAGGTGTTGAGCCAGTAGCGACCCATGCCGCCGCGGCCTGCCGTCCAGAACGGAGCGATCTCGGGCGGCACTTCCACGATCGCGAAGCGCGCACGCGGCAACGTCATGTATTTGCCGATCACTGCATCCACGCGCTTGGAAATCCAGGCCGCATGCATCAGCAATTCCTTCGGCGTTTTTGCATAGAACTGCGGATCGGTACGAAGAAAATGCAGGAAGGCCGCAAAATCGCCCTCGAATCCGACGTTCTCGATGATCGCGTCCATCTCGCCCTGGATGCGTGCCACTTCTTCCAGGCCGATCTGATGGATGGCTTCCGGCGCCAGATCCAGCGTGGTGTACTCGCGGATCTGCTGACGATAGTAGGCCTCGCCCTCCGGCATGTCCTCGGCCGCGAGGGTGGCGCGGGCCTTGGGCATGTATTCCTGACGGAAGAACGTGAGCAGGTTGGCGAAGGCCGGAATCACATGGCCTTCGATGGCCGCGCGTGCCTCTTGACGCAACTGCACCTGCCGGGCAGCCGGCAGCGTTGCGGGCATCTGGAGCAGCGGCTTCCAGAACGACGTGGCCTCGGCGTCCGCAGCTTCGGCCAGCATCGCGATGGAAACGTCACGCCCATCCAGCACCGCACGCGGCACGCTGAAACCACGCGCCAAGCCGGCACGCATGTTCTCGATGTGCTGCGCGAAATGGCGTGGCACATCATTCAGGTGGGCGATGTAGAGGCGGTAATCGTCCTCGCTCTTGAACGGGCGATGCGTCATGAAGCCCAGGTTCGACCAGAACGAGGAATCGGCATTGAACGGCATCTCGTAGGCACGAAATCGCACTTCGGCCGCAAGGTTTTCGATCTGCGGGCGGTAGATGCGGTAGTTGATGTTCTGCTCCGGTGAGAGCTTTACCGTGTCGATGCCATCGAGCTGCCTGAGCACGTCCTCCCATACCGCCAGACGTGCCGCCTGTGTCTTGGCATCCACGTCGGGCAGGCGTGCGCGACGGGAAAAGTCCGGATCTTCCGCATCGCCGCCGAACTGCTTCTTGCGCCAATCCCATTCCTTTTCATGGATTGCCGCGAAGGCCGCGTCGGCATCTTCGGAGGGCGTCGCAGGCTTGGCCTGCACGAGGGCCGGTGAAAGGAAAAGCAGGGCAAGCAGCAGGGATCTCATTGGCACAGGTTCCGGGAGCAAAAACGCTCGCGATGATGGCACCGTGCGAGCCCAGTGTCTTGTGCGTTCAGGCACGCTCGAACGGAAATGCCAACACGTCGGCGATATCGTGCGTGGCCTGCATTGTCATCAGCAGGCGCTCGATGCCGAGTGCGACGCCGGCGCAATCAGGCAGGCCGCGCTGCAAGGCCGCAAGCAAGGCCGCATCCACGGGCAGCTCGCATTGACCACGCGCGCGCCGACGGCGATTGTCATTCTCAAAACGCATGGCCTGCTCGTCGGCATCGGTCAGCTCGTGATACCCGTTGGCCAGTTCGCTGCCGCCCAGATAGATCTCGTAGCGCGCGGCCACTGCATCCTCGCCCTGCCCGGTGATGCGCGCCAGAGCGCATTGGCTGGGCGGAAAGTCGATGATGGTCAGCAGGGTTTCTTCATCGAAGCAAGGTTGCAGGCGATGGGTCATCAGCAGATCGAGCCAGTCGTCGCGTGAAAGATCATCGGCTGAAATGGCGTGATCAGATAGCGGCGCCTTGATCGCATCGAGCGTCGCATTGGCCACGTCGAAGCCGAAAGCATCGCGATACAACGCGCGATAACTTTTGCGTTCACGTCGCAAACCGCGCCCCACCAAGGCCAGTGCGCGCTCGATCAGGTCGCAGGTTTCCTCGGCCAGGGCGTGATGATCCCAACCCAGCCGGTACCACTCCAGCATGGTGAACTCGGGATTGTGGCGACGCCCGGCTTCGCCATCACGGAACACCCGACCCAGTTCGTAGCAATCGCCGATGCCTTCGACCAGCAAACGCTTGAGGGCGAATTCCGGCGAGGTTCGCATCCAGCGCTGGCGCGGGCCGCCATCGGGCAATGGCCCGGAAAAATGCGTGGAAAAACTCTCGATGTTCGGCTCGGTGTTGGCGCCGGCGGAAAGAATCGGTGTTTCCACTTCGAGCACGCCGCGCGTGGCGAAAAAACTGCGGATCGTGCCGTAAAGCCGGGCGCGCAGTTGCAAGGATTCAAGACGCATCGCGACCTGCCTGCTCGTGTTGGGCCAGGAAATCCAGCAGCCGCGCTTCGTCCCAGATTTGGATGCCCAGCTCCTGCGCCTTGGCCAGTTTCGAACCTGCGGCTTCACCGGCGACGACGAAGCGGGTTTTCTTCGAGACACTGCCCGCCACTTTGGCGCCCAATGCTTCCAGCCGCACCTTGGCGTCTTCACGCGTCAAACCCGAGAGCGTGCCGGTCAGCACCACCGCCTGACCTTCCAATGGCCCGGCGTCCAAGTCCTGCGCCTCGGGCACCAGCGCACGCAACCTATCCTGCATTTCAAGGCCGCGCATCAGCAGTGCGACATTCCCGGCAACACCCAACCAGTCGACGACCTGAACCGACGATTCCGCAGGCAACCCCGCCGCCACGATGTCCTGCGTCGATGCCGTGCGCAACGTGCTCAAATCCGGGAATGCCTCGGCCAGTTGCGCAGCACGCACCGCGGTCACCTTGGGAATCTCCAGATCAGCCAGCAACGTGGCCGCGTCGAGGCCGGCACGCAAACGCGCTGAAGGAAGCTGCGTGTTGGCGATGCTGACACCGCGCGCCAGCAGTTCGTCGATGGCTTGCTGATTGCCGGGCTGATCGAAGAAGTGCCCCAGCGAGCGCGCCACTTCGCCACCAATGTCCGGCACGCGCTTGAACAAAGGCCAAGGCAGGCGCCGAATCAAACCCAGATCACCGAACCACTGCGCCAATGCTTTGGCCGTGCTCTCGCCCACGTGCTGGATGCCAAGCGCGAACAGGAAACGCTCCAGCGTGGTGCTACGGCTGCGATCGATTGCCTCGACCAGATTGTCGGCCCACTTGGTGGCGATCTTCTTCAGGTTCCAGGTGAACGTGATGGGCTGCGCCAGAGCGCGTGCGCGCCAGTCTTCCGCCGCCGCATCGAGCTGCTGGATGGCCGCCAACACCGCACCGCTTCCCTGCGGCGCGAGATGCGGCTGGATGGCCGCAGCCAGGGTTTCCGGCGTATCGGCATCAAGCACCAGCTTGAGGTAGAGCAACTGATCACGCGTGAGGCGATAAAGATCTGCGACCTCGCGCACGATGCCGGCATCGACCAGCGTTTCGATGTATTTCTCGCCCAGGCCTTCGATATCCATCGCGCGGCGCGAGGCGAAATGCCGCAGGCTTTCCTTCTGCTGCGCCGGGCAACTCAACTCGCCCGAACAACGCCACACCGCCTCGCCTTCTTCGCGCACGATTTCGGCATCGCATACCGGGCAACGTGACGGCATCGTCCACGGCAGCGCATCGGCAGGGCGATGCTGGTGCATCACGCCGACCACTTCGGGAATCACATCGCCCGCACGACGCACGATCACCGTGTCGCCCACGCGCACATCCAACCGCGCAATCTGATCTGCGTTGTGCAGCGTGGCATTGGTGACGATGACGCCCGCCACCTGCACCGGCATCAATCGCGCCACGGGCGTGGCGGCACCGGTGCGACCGATCTGGATGTCGATGGCCGTCACCACGGTGTGCTGCTCCTGCGCCGGGAACTTGTGCGCGATGGCCCAGCGCGGTGCGCGCGAGACGAAACCCATCGCCTGCTGGCCAGCGCGGTCGTCCAGCTTGTAGACCACGCC
>JAEXRB010000080.1 GCA_023438325.1 Pseudomonadota bacterium
TGTGCGAAATGTTCGACACGCTGCCGCTAATTCCAGGTGATGCAGGTCGTTGCTATCCACTGACCAACTGGCGCGATGACTTTTTCCACAGATCTGACCACCCGCCATGTCTTTTGAATCAAGGCTGGTTGATGCGTGTATTGGTGGACAGGGGTAACCCATCATTGGGCTGGGATAATATCCTGCGGATTGGGCAGGTATGGATCGAAGCATTTCTCGTATTCGACAAGACCTTCCCGCTCGACCCGTCTGCATCAACCATGCCTATATCGCCAACAGGCATCTTTGCCTGCAACAGTTTCGAGGGCGATAACTGGAAGAAAATCCTGTTCGCCAAAAGATACCCGCATCCTGAGCCGCACGATGATGCACTCACCTGCGGGCAAATTGCCAGATTGGATCAGATGAACACGCTCATGGCCGGTATCGAAACCTACTTTGGAACTTGCGGGCGCTGGTTTCAGGCCGCCTGCACAAAGGATGGCTCCAGCATTTCCGGGAAGGAAGATGACGGATGGAGCATGGATGCACGGATGGAGTTTGTGCTGGATCAGCATGACCCGCTGTTCCAGGTTGGCGGCGAAAACACGCTTTGTGTCAAAGATCACCCTGTCGCCAGTTGCATGGTCGGGAAATACCGTGACCTATCCCGAACCACCCGCACGGTCTGGAACTGGAATGAATACGAGCACAGGGCCGGGCATCCGCTCGCACACCAGCGCCATTGCTGGCTGTTCCACGATCTCTACGACCACTTCTGCCCAAAGCTGGGCTGGCAAAACATCCTGCGCATCGGCAGCGTGAAAACATCTGTGCGGATACGCTTTGCCCAATCGTTTCCACTTCTGGGAAGGGAGTGATTGCGCGATGACAACCGTTGTTTTCTCCCACGGCAAGGAAAGCGGCCCGAAGGGGCGCAAGATCGAAGTACTCGCCCAGGTTGCGAAGGCGCATGGTTTCGACGTGCTCGTACCGGACTACCGCGACCTCATGGGCCCGCAGGCGCGCATCGAACGGCTCGTCGGTATCGCCAGCGCCTTGCCCGACGCACCTGTGCTAGTGGGTTCCAGCATGGGCGGCTATGCCAGCCTGATGGCATCCACGCAGCTTTCCTGCTGCGCCGGGCTTTTTCTGCTGGCACCGGCCATCGGGCTTGCTGGCTATCCTTTCGCTGACCCTGCCCGCCCGTAGTGCGATGTGGATGTCGTGCATGGCTGGCACGATGACATCGTGCCCGTAGGCAACGTTATCGACTGGTCTCGCCGCAATCGCTGTACCTTGCATATCCTCGATGATGATCACCGTCTTGGAGCGCGGATCGACCACCTTGCCGACCTGTTCGATGCATTTCTTCGGCGGCTGGCGAGGGATTGCGCGTATAGGGAGCGACTCACAATGAAAACAACCGCGTAAACCGCCACTCAACACTGGAGGCACTTGTGAACAAGCAGACTGAAAGTCGAGAAAATGATTTTCTTGATAAAATTCTTTCGGCAATTGTGGACGATGGACGTCTAATTCCGAAGTTCCAGGTCGAGCGCGCAATAAGTCCGTTCATCGGGATTTATCTTAAAGAGGTGCTATCGACCCTTCGGGATGGAAATAAGATTGAGGTACTGGGCGCAGAGTTTCCCTTGAAAAAGCTTGGAAGCCGCCAGTCCACCAACGCAGATTGGCTTGCGTACGACGAAAAAGATAAGAAGTTCCTGTTGATTGAGTTGAAGACAGAAGACTTAAGCTTCAGGTTGAGCCAGCGTGACATTTACCGGAGCATCACTGAGCAATCGTTCTCGTGGAACAGCATTATCTTAGGCATCAAAGAAATTGCCGAAGGATCAATCCGCAAGGACAAGTACAACGTGCTTATCACGCGCCTTGAGGAAATAGGAAATCGACTGTGCAAGAATGAGCAAGAAAAAAATGCACCTCTCCCAGTGGAGGTGATCTATCTGGTTCCAAGTGCCATCCCAGAAGCAAATGGCATCAAGCACTTCAATTTCAATACGATACTTGATTCACTAAGAAAAAGCGAGACAACGCGCAGCAACCCGGATTTGATTAGAATTTTTAGCAAAATGACGAGTCTGAGTAATGTCGCCCCCAACGAAGATGGCGACGAGTCATTGCCGGCGGGCTTTGTTGGCAGCAAGAACTACCAAGGCAAGCTGGATTTGCAAGAAATTCTAGACAAGGTGGCGGAGAATAACCCCATCAGGATTGGATTCGTCGGAGGGGTAAGTGCCATGAGGAAATCTTCATGGGATTATATTTCTGACCGCATATTCAAGTGGGATTACAAGGATGTAGTTCAGGGCAAGAACATAAAGAACTGGATTGATGGCGAAATTTTTCAGAAAGTGATTGGCGAAATTTGCCCAACAAAGGATGAAAATGCCGCTCTCGAAGAGATCGTGGCGATAGTGGCAGGTGTCTCCAATGCCAATCACCGTCTCTGGTTGGTGCGCGAGTTGGCCAAGAGGTTCGATGTTCGTGAGCTTGAAGGCGATTTTGAATAGTGGATGGGTAATGGTTGCCTGCCCTCAATCCGTATGTGCGGAGCGTTCGCCACTCACGTGGATGTGGTTTCCGGTGACTCTCTCAGTCTGCCGAATTCAGCGGCGTATTCTTGCACTTGGCGTAGCAGGGCGTAGCTTGCCCCGGTGTGATGGCACATCCAATCTGTCGCACAACCGAACCCGACCTGTCGCATTCCAGTGACAGATTGGGGCTGAGGTTGAGACGAAACCCTGTGACCTCGGCAAACAGTGGAGTCTGGAGTCTGTAAATTCAACTGTGTAACTGCCCTTTGAGAAGATACCGGCGAAGCCGGAAGGAGCAGGTACATGGAACTGAGCAAGGCGGCGCAGGTGATGCTGCTGGGTCGCTGCGAGGCCGTTTTCCAGATCACATGCGGCACGAATGATTCGCACCACGACTCCGCGGTCTTGCGTCGGGCCGTATTTTCTGCGATTCGCGCCTGTTGACGTGATGCCTCTGCTGCCGCATCGAGCAGTGCATTGTCCAAGCCCAGGGCATTTGCCAAGGGTTGGCGCAGGTGTTCGTACTGACTCAGATCGCCCGACGCCAACGCGCGAAGGCGGCGGGAGCCTTTGTTCAGGTTTCGATAGTTGCAACGCCCTGCCAGTTCATTCCAGTCAAGGCCGGAAGCGGTTATCAGAGTGGAAAATGTTGGTTTAACCGGCGTGGTATTCATCGTGTGATGGGTGCTTATTCGGCGGCTTCATGCACCAATGCAATCACGGAGAAATTATCCGGCGCGCCGCGTTCCAGCACAGCTTGACGAGTGACTTCGACCATTTTCAGCGGATCGGTTTCGGCGGCCATCACTGCCAGCCATGTGGGCTCGTTCAGCATATCGTGTACGCCATCGCTGCACAGAATCAGGCGATCACCGGGTTTGAGTTCGGTGGTTTCCCGGTGCACGGCGAAATCCTCGGCTTCCGGGTCGGCGACCAGGCAATCGCTCAAGGCGTTATAGACGCTGGCGTATTCGATGCCGGCTTGCGCTTGCCCTGTGTCGATCAGGTGCTGGAGTTCGGTGTGGTCCCGGCTCAGTTGCGTGGTGTCGCCATTGGCGCGAATCAGGTAGGCGCGGCTGTCGCCACTGTTGACGATGGCGAGGTGGTTGCCGCGCAGGTGTGCGGCAACGAGGGTGGTGGATGCGCCCCAGGCGAGGCGGCGGGAGGCGAGCGCGTCGCAGAGTGCGGCTTGTGCGGCGCGCACATGGCGGGTGCCTAGCAGGCCATCGAAGGACCACTCAGGCTGCGCCTGGAGCCGTTCGACCAGCGACTGAACCGTGAGCAGGCTGGCGCGTGCGGGCGTGGGGCTGGTGGCGACGCCATCGGCGATGGCGATCAGGACATCGGTGCCGGCATGCACTTCGCGGGGCGGCATGTCGGCGTACTGGCAGGCTTCGCCGGCCAACCACATGGCATCCTGCTGATGCCGGTTGCGGCCACGGTGCATGGTCGCGGCGATGCGCAGCCGCGTTGCGCCGTGCGGAGATTCATCCGGCATCAGGGCTGCTCCTCGTCGATCAGTGCCACATCCACGTCGCCCAGGTCGATCCGTCCACCGGCACCGACGGCTTCAGCCCATGAAGGGGCCCCGCCTGCCGCAACTTCCAGCATGTAGCCGCTGGGTTCGCAATCGGCCTCGACTTCAGCCTCCGTCGCCTTGCCGGCCCATTCGAGCAGGCGGGCGGTTTGCTCGGCGTTGAGCGTGATCTGCATTCGGGTGGTGTGCGTGGGCATCTGTGCTTCTCGTGGCCGTGTTGTTCGAGAAGCGTATTTCGGCATATCGCTGCGACGGACTGTGTCGCATTGCCGCAGGGTTGGGCCATCGACACAGGCCGGTCAGGGCTTAGCCCTGCACTGGCGGCCATTGGCGTGCGGTATGCACCAGCGCCAGAATCCACACCGTTTCGCCGTCGATCTCATAGATCAGGCGGTAGTTTTCGTGTGGTAGCAGCTCGCGGGTTCCTGAAATCCTGCCGGCCTTACCCATCTTTGGATGCGAGGCCAGCCTGGCGGCTGTGTCGCTGAAACGCAGGTCCATGCGAACGGCGGCGAGGGGATTGTCGTCTGCGATGTAGTCCCAAATGTCGGCGCGATCCTGCTCGGCCTCTGGTGTCCAGACGACTCTCACGCGGCGTCTGTCGCAGCCTTGTCACGTCGAGCGGAAAAGGCGGCTTCAACGTCTTCGTTCGATCGGCCGCGACCGGCACGCATCGAAGATCGACCCGCTTCGACCTTGCGCCGCAGGTAGTCGTCGTATTCGCGCGCCTGACGGCACTGTTCGATGTAGTTGCGCATCAACTCGCGCATGACCTGGGAGGCGGGCCGATCTTCGGTGGCGACGGCGGCCATGAAATCGGCGCGCAGCGCAGGTTCAAGTTTCATTGTGAAAACGGCGTCTTTCGACATGATGCGCCTCCGTCGGAAAGGTACTGACGAAGTATATATGTTCTCGTCCTTGCCTGAGACTCACGGCTCGGTGGCAAGAGTCTGTTCGACCGCGCGCACGAACTGCGTCAGCGCCGTTTCCGATTCTGCGTGTTCTTCTGCGCTTTCCAGCGCGATCACGGCGTGAGCCAGGCGCGCGGCGCCGCAAAATCCGCAGGCGGCGCGCAGGCGGTGCAGTTCGTCGCGGGCTTGCGGTGATTGTGGGGCGGCGAGGATGCGGTCGCGTTGGGTGGGGAGGTCGTCCAGCATCAGTTTGCGCAGCGCCGCAAGGGTGGCGATATTGCCGGCGACGGTGGCGAGTGCCTGTGTGTCGTCCCAGATCGGAACGGTGCCGGTGTCCGAAGCGAGCGCGTCGTGCCCGGAGGGTGCGCGCATCGGTTCGGCGGGAAATCCCAATTTGGCCAATGCGTGCGCCAGTTGATCCACCGAAAGGGGTTTGGTGGCGACGGCATCGAAGCCGTTTTGGCGCAAGTGCTCGTGCAGTTCGGGGCGCGGGTCGGCCGTGAGGGCGAGGGCAGGGCTGTCGGCGCTGGCGTGGGTGTCGAGGTTGCGGATGCGACGAAGCGTCTGGAGGCCATCGCCATCGGGCAGGTTGAGATCGAGCAACAGCGCATCGAAGTGCTGTGCGATGGCGGCGCGGGCGGCGGCGTCGCCGGTTTCGTGGGCGTCCACCTGCCAATCCAGCAGCGATAGCGCCTCGCACAGGAAGGCACGATTGACCGGGTCGTCTTCGGCGAGAAGGGCGCGCTTCATCGTAGTCGCCAAATGTTTGGATATGCTCGGAGGATGAATCGGTACCGCCATGCGTGCAAGTTCGTCGCCGGCCTTCTGATGTGGGCGTGTTTGTCGCCTTCGGTGGTCGCGCGCACGCTGACGCTCGAGGTGGATCGGCTGACCACGCCGGTGGCGCGGCTTGATGGCGTGGTGCTGGCGCTGCATTGGCCCGAAGAAGCGACGCAAGGCGAGTTGTCGCTCAAGAGCGCTTCACTGGATGCCGGCGAGCTGGGGTATCGCTGGCGTGATGTGCGGTGGAGCTGCGAGCTGCATCGATCCGCTGCGGGTGACTGGCAGTGTGCGGGGAAGCTCAAGGCGCGGGGCGCCTCGGGGTTGAATCTTTCGGCGCGGTTGGAGGCGGGCGCGTTGGTGCTCGAAGCCAGCGAGGGCAGTGCCCGCATCGTGCTCAATCAGCCACGTGATTCGGCAGCGCCGACACGGCTGGAACTGGTGCGCTTGCCGGCGACGTGGCTCGCACCGCTTCTGGCGCAGGCGTGGAGCGAGGGCAAACCCACCGGTGGCCGCATCGATGCGACATGGCATATCGAGCAAGGCGAAGCGGGCATCGGCATCGGTGGCCCGATGGCCTTGTCCGGTATCGGTTTGGACAGCAGTGACGGCAGCATCGCGGCAGAAGGCGTGGTGGCGAAGGGTCAGGTTCAAGGCCGTCTGACTGATGTCGCCACCTCGCTGGAGCTCGCCTTCGAACTTGCTGGCGGCGAATTTTTGTTCGGCCCGCTTTATGCGCAGTTGCCCGCCAGCCCGATCCAGGTGGGCGCGACCCTGCACAGTGACACCGCGGGCCAGTGGAACATCGCGGCGTTGCGCTGGCGTGATCCGGGCGTGTTCGAGGTGGAGGGCAGCGCGCGATTGGATACGGAAACCGATATGCCCTTGCGCGAAGCCGATCTGCGTTTCGTGTTGGCCGCGCTTCATACGGCACAGGCGCGTTATTTCGACAGTCTTTTCGCCAGTTTCGGCCTTGCCGGGCTGAGCGCGTCCGGCAGCGTGCAAGGCGCGTTGGGGTTGCGCGCGGGCGAGTGGAATACGCTGGATGCGACGCTCGATTCGGTGAGCATTGACGACGGCGAAGGCCGATTCGGGCTGGCGGGTTTGTCCGGTGCGATGCGCTTGCGGCGTGGTGCGACAGCAGCCGAGAGTGAGCTGTCGTGGCGCAGCGCACACGTTCACGGGCTTGCATTGGGCGCGGCGACGCTGCCATTGCGCAGCGTGGGTGGCGGAGTGGCGCTGCGTGCGCCGGTGGCGATGCCGATGCTCGGTGGCACCTTGCGCGTGGACACATTGCGTTACGCACCTGAGCAGGGCGATGTGCGATTGGACATGGCGCTGGCGCTCGATGACGTGAATCTCGGTGCGCTCAGCAGCGCCTTCGGCTGGCCCGCGTTCGAGGGCACGATTTCCGGTGAGTTGCCGGGCGTGCGCTACGTCGGTGATCGATTGGATTTCGATGGCGGCCTTTCGGTACAGATGTTTGATGGCAGCGTGAGTGTGTCGCAGCTTTCGATGGAGCGGCCTTTCGGCGTGGCGCCGATGCTCGCGGCCAGCGTCGAATTTTCCGGGCTGGATCTGCAGCCGTTGACCGGCGCCTTCGGTTTCGGGGAAATCACCGGTCGGCTGGATGGCCACGTGCGTGGCCTGCGCCTGCTTGACTGGGAGCCGGTGGCCTTCGATGCGGCTTTTCGCACCGTCAAACGTTCCGGCGAGCGTCAACGCATCAGTCAGCGCGCCGTGCGGGAGTTGACCGAAGTGGGCGGCGGCGGCATTGCGGCGGGGCTGCAGGCCCAGATGCTCAAGGCATTTTCGAGTTTCGGCTACGAGCGCATCGGACTTTCATGCGTGCTGGCCAACAACGTCTGCACCATGGGTGGCGCCGGGCCTGCAAGCAATGGCGGTTACATCATCGTGGATGGTTCCGGTTTGCCGCGCGTCGATGTGATCGGGCATCAGGCGCGCGTGGATTGGCCGGTGCTGGTTGCCCGGTTGAAGGCCGCCACCGAAGGGCAGATGCCGGTGTTCGATTGATGTTTCCGCACCGTGCGCGGTGTTGCAACATCGCCTGCCTTGCCGGGTGCCCTGCCACCGCGATTTTCCGTGGCGAGATGCCATTGCC
>JAEXRB010000240.1 GCA_023438325.1 Pseudomonadota bacterium
GGCCACAGGCTGCGCGTGCCGATCAACTCTTGCTCGTGATCGAAGATGAACATGGGGTCCATCACCTGCGTCTTGCCAGTGCCGCGCCAGGCCCGTTGATCGTTGAAACGCTGCACGGCAATCAGGCACCAAGGTTGCGTGGTGAATGGCAGGAAGATTTACGGGGATATCGCGTGGAGCTGCGCTTTCCGGTGGGTTACATGCCGCAGCGTCTCGGCGTGGACGTGCTGGATTTCACCGATCCCGCACTACCGCCACAACGGCGCGGCACGGGCGCGGATCTGGACGAAGGGCGTTGGGCGGTGCAACAGGCACCGGCTGATTTGCAAGCACTGTTGACACAATTGGTGCCCGATGGAGTGCAGGCTACGCTGACCCAATCGGATGGCTGGATACTGGCTCGTGCCGGCGGGTTTCCAGAGGCGCTGACCCAAGTGCAGGCCAGTGCGTGGCGGCGCTTGCTGTATCGCATGTTGACGCCCGCCTTCCCTGCGTCCTCGCCACCGCATGCTGCTGGCGTGCAAGTGGATACGCCGGAGTTGTGGCAGGCCTTGTCGGATCGTGCGGCGCTGACTTGGTACGGGCTGGATCACGGCCGGGGCCTGATGCTGGCGACGGCGGTGCCCATCCATATCGACGGCCAGGTGCGTGGTGCCCTGTTGCTCGAACGCCCGAGCGAAGCCCTGCTGTTGAGCGGTCAGGCGGTGACCGGCCTGATGCTGGCGACGATCGTCGCGATGTCGGCCGTGGGTTTGATGCTGTTCGCCTTCGCCGGCCGTTTGAGTACGCGCATCCGCACCTTGAGCCGTGCGGCCGAGCGCGCCATAGCACGCGAGGGTCGCGATGCACACGAAGGATTCGTCGCGTCGCGTGCGGGCGATGAACTGGGTGATCTGTCGCGCAGTTTTGGTCGGCTGTTGGAGGAAGTGGGCGCCTATTCGGAGTATTTGCGCGGGCTGGCGGGAACGCTTTCGCACGAATTGCACACGCCGATTGCGGTGGTGCGATCTTCATTGGAAAACCTCGAATCCGAACCGGTTTCCGAAGCTGCGCTGACGTATGTTCAGCGTGCACGCGCTGGTGTCGATCGCCTTGGCGCCATCGTGCGGGCGATGAGCGAGGCCAGTCGAATGGAGCGGGCCATCGCTGCGGCCGAGGGCGAGAATGTTGATCTGCGCGCCCTGATTGCCGATTGCGCCGAAGGCTATCGTGGCCTGCTGGCACCGCGCAGTCTTCAGACGATGCTGCCGTCGCAGCCTGTGCCGTTCCATGGCGCGCCCGACCTCATCGTCCAGGCGCTCGACAAGCTCGTGGACAACGCACGCAGTTTCTGTCCACCGGATGGCTGGGTCCTGATTGCATTGGCGAAGACGGGAAATGGCGTGGAAATTGCCGTCGCCAACGCCGGCCCGAGCCTGCCGGAAACCATGCAGGATCGTCTGTTTGATTCTCTCGTCAGCTTGCGCAGCACGGCCCAGCGCGGCGATGGTGCGCCGCATCTCGGATTTGGCCTGCATGTCGTTCGGTTGATTGCGCAGCGCCATGATGGCCACGCCCGCGCCGGCAATTTGCCGCAGGGGGGCGGTGTGGAGTTCCGCTTGGTATTGCGTGGCATGACGCGACGGGAATAAGCGGAAGCAGGTTTCGCGCAGGTGCCGAGATTGGCGTTGTCCTGGGTGCGTTCCGGTCGCGGCGGTGCTTGCCGCGCCGGATGCACACGCTGTGCTCAGCGCAGCGCGTAACCGAATTGCTGGCGGAACTGTTCGGCGAATTCATCGTAATCAAAACGCTGATTTTGCGGGCCCAGGTGCTCGATCTTGAGCGCTCCCATGAGCGAAGCGATGCGACCAGCGGTAGCCATGTCCATGTCGTTCATCAGGCCGAAAATCAGGCCGGCGCGATAAGCGTCGCCGCAACCGGTGGGATCAACCACGCGCATCGCACTGGCCGCCGGGACGAGCATTTCTCCGGATTTGGTGTGTACTTCGGAGCCTTTCGCGCCGCGCGTGATGATGTAGGCGCTCACGCGCTCGGCAATGTCGCGGGTGGACAGGCCGGTGCGCTCCTGCAGCAGCGAGGATTCGTAATCGTTGACGGTGACGTAGTTGGCTTGTTCGATCATCTGGGTCAGTTCCTTGCCGTTGAACAGCGGCATGGCCTGACCGGGATCGAAGATGAAAGGGATGCCGCACTCGGAAAATTCCTGGGAGTTCTGCAGCATCGCCTCGTAGCCGTCCGGCCCGACGATGCCGAACTTCACGCCCGGTACGTCCCTCACATGGTTTTCGTAGCTGCGCATCATCGCGCCCGGATGGAAGGCGGTGATCTGGTTGTCGTCCAGATCCGTGGTGATGAATGCCTGGGCGGTGAAGAGATCGCAGATCTCCTTGACCCAATCCAGAGGGATCTCGCAAGCCTCGAAATGCTCGCGGTACGGCGCGAAATCCTGTCCGACCGTAGCCATCGGAACCGGATTGCCGCCGAGCAGCTTCAGGTTGTAGGCGATGTTGCCGGCGCAGCCGCCGAACTCGCGCCGCATCCGGGGCACGAGGAAGGAGACGTTCAGCACGTGCACCTTGTCAGGCAGGATGTGGTTCTTGAACTGGTCGGGGAACACCATGATGGTGTCATAGGCAAGCGAGCCGCAGATCAGTGCCGACATGTGGGTTCCTTGAGTGGCGGGAGCCGGGCGTTCCGGCAAAGCGCACCATTCTACGCGTTGAGCGCGCGCGGCTGAACCTGCGGTAACGAAGGTTCAGGCTTTTAACGCGCTCCTAACAGCGCGGAAATCCTTTGTTGCCGCGCCTTGCGTGCGTTGCTAGGCTACCGTGATTTTCTGCCTCCAACTGGGCTTCTTCCGATGTTCAAGACGCTACGCGGCCTGTTTTCCAACGATCTTTCGATCGATCTGGGCACCGCGAACACCCTCATCTACGTGCGCGACCAGGGCATCGTGCTGAACGAACCATCGGTGGTGGCGATCCGTCAGGATCGCAGCACCGGTTCGCCCAAGCAGGTCGCCGCAGTGGGCCTGGAGGCCAAGCGCATGCTTGGCCGCACGCCGGGCAACATCGCCACGATCCGCCCGATGAAGGACGGCGTGATCGCCGATTTTTCCACCACCGAAGAAATGCTCAAGCACTTCATCCGGCGCGTGCACAAGGCGCGCTTCATGCGGCCTTCGCCGCGTGTGCTGATCTGCGTGCCCTGCGGTTCCACCCAGGTCGAGCGCCGCGCGATCAAGGAATCGGCGGAAGAAGCCGGTGCGCGCGAGGTGTTCCTGATCGAAGAACCCATGGCCGCAGCAATCGGTGCCGGCATTCCGATCCACGAAGCGCGTGGCGCGATGGTGCTGGACATCGGTGGCGGTACGTCGGAAGTGGCAGTGATTTCGCTCAACGGCATCGTCTATTCGCAATCGGTGCGGATCGGCGGCGATCGTTTCGACGAGGCCATCATCAGTTACGTGCGGCGCAATCACGGCACCCTGATTGGCGAAACCACGGCCGAGAAGATCAAGCTGGAAGTAGGCTGCGCGTTTCCGCAGGCCGAGATCAAGGAAATCGAAGTTTCCGGTCGCAACCTGGCCGAAGGCGTGCCGCGCAATTTCACGATCAACTCCAACGAAGTGCTCGAGGCCTTGCACGAACCCCTTTCGGGCATCGTCAGTGCCGTGCGTGCGGCGCTGGAACAGCCCCCGCCGGAATTGTGCGCGGACGTCTACGAGCGCGGCATCGTGCTGACCGGCGGCGGCGCGTTGCTGCGTGACCTGAACAAGCTCATTTCCGAAGAAACCGGGCTGCATGTGCACGTGGCCGATGATCCGTTGACCTGCGTGGCGCGCGGCGGTGGCCGGGCGCTGGAGCTGATCGACATGCACGGCAATGATTTCTTCGCACCCGATTGAGTGATGCGTCGCGCGCCCTTGCGTGCGACCTGAGGGTTTTACCAACGTGGTCCAGTCCGGCAACGCCAGCGGTAGCCTGTTCGTCGAGGGTGGCGCAGGTACATTGAAGCTGCTGGCCTATCTGGCGATGGCCACCATCCTGATGGTGGCCGATCACCGGGGGGGCTATCTGGACAAGGTGCGCGCCGGAGCCGGGCTGTTGACCGGCCCTCTGTATCGCCTGGCGGCCGCGCCTGCACACATCGCGCGTGATGTTTCCAATCATTTCACCGTGCAGCAGACGCTGATGGACGAAAATACGGCGCTGCGCGAGCAATTGTTGCTGGCCAATGCCCGGATGGATCGGCTCGCCAGCGTGCAGGTGGAAAACCAGCGCCTGCGCGGCCTGCTTGGCGGCACGCGTGGGTTGCGTCTGGATGTGCAGCTTGCCAGCCTGATCGATATCGATTTGGATCCGTTCCGTCATCGCCTCGTGCTTGATGCCGGCAGCCGTCGCGGCGTCACGGAAGGGTTGGCGGTGATCGATGCCGAAGGCGTGGTCGGGCAGGTGCTGGCGGTGACGCCGGCCAATGCCACGGTCATCCTGATTTCCGATCCGAGCCATGCCATTCCGGTGCAGGTGGTCCGTACCGGCCTGCGCGCCATAGCCTATGGCACCGGACGCACGGATCTGCTGGAAGTGCCGAGCATCCCGTTGAGTGTGGATCTGCGTGCCGGCGATGTGCTGGAAACCTCTGGCATCGGTGGGCGTTTTCCGGCCGGTTTCAAGGTCGGAACGATCGAGCAACTGCAGCCGGATGACACCCGCCTGTTCGTCGTGGCCCAGGTTCGCCCTGCCGCACGACTGGATCGTGGCGGCGAGGTGCTCTTGGTATGGAACACACCGACTCCGGTGCAAACCGACGAGGTCGGCCCTCCGGTGCCCGATGGCCTGCGCCGCCCCGAGCCGGATTCCACCGACACGCTACCTGAGGGCGTACCGTGAGGCGGCAACGCAGCGGCATGGGCCTCATCCTGGCCACGATGGGCATCGCCTTCGCCTTGGCGTTGTGGCCGCTGCCCGAGTATCTGACGCCGTTCCGACCGAACTGGATGGCGCTGGCGCTGTGCTACTGGTTGCTGGAGGCACCTGATCGTGTGGGCTTGGGCGTGGCCTTCCTGCTCGGTTTGGTGGCGGATCTGGTGTTCGGCACCCTGATCGGCGAGCAGGCGCTGCGTCTGGCAGTGATTGCTTTCATCGTGCTGCGCTTCCGCCCGCGCCTGCGCTTCTTCACCCTGTGGCAACAGGCGTTCGCGGTGTTGGCCCTGCTTCTGAACGACCGCGTCGTGGTGCTGATGATCCGTGCGTTGGCGGGCGAGGGCATGCCGCCGTCGGCGTTCTGGATCGCGCCTTGTGTGGGTGCGCTTTGCTGGCCGTGGTTGTACCTGCTGCTCGATGACGTGCGCCTGCGGCTACGGCTGCGCGAGTCGTCCCGATGAGGACGCCCGGCCGCCCGATGCGCAATCCGCTCGCGGAGGCGGGCGTGCAACGGCGGCGTGCCTGGGTGGGCTTCGTTCTGGTGTGCGTGGCGTTCGCGGTGCTGGCGGCGCGTTTTGCCTACTTGCAGGTGGTCAGCTACGAAGAGTTCCACACCCGTTCGGAAGCCAATCGCATCAAGGCCCGTCCCATCGTGCCCGCGCGCGGCCTGATCTATGACCGAAACGGGCGCCTGCTGGCCGACAACGTGCCGGCGTATCGGCTCGATGCGGTACGCGAGGACGTGGGCGATCTGGACGATATGGTGGCCCGCTTGCGCGCGGTGATCGAACTCACCGACGAGGAAGCCGAAGCTTTCGTCACCGCCTCGCGTGCGCGTCGCCGCTTTCAGCCAGTGACGGTGAAGTTGCGTCTGACCGAAGCCGAAGTGGCTCGTTTCGCGGTGGATCGGCATCGTTTTCCCGGCGTGGAAGTGGTGCCGTACCTCAACCGGCGTTATCCCTACAACGACCTGTTCGCACACGTCATCGGTTACGTCGGCCGCATCGATGCGGCCGATCTGGAGCGCGTGGATGCGGCCCGCTACAACGGTGCCACCCACATCGGCAAGGCCGGCATCGAGCGCACCTACGAATCGCGCTTGCATGGGCAGGTCGGCATCGAGCAGGTGGAGGTCAACGCCGAAGGGCGTGTGCTGCGCGTGGTGGGGCGCGAACCGGCTCGGGCCGGTCAGGATCTTTACCTCACCATCGACGCGGAGCTGCAGCAGGCGGTGGTGGATGCCTTCGCCGG
>JAEXRB010000251.1 GCA_023438325.1 Pseudomonadota bacterium
TGCTCAACTGGGCTGGCGGCGTCACTTGATCGTCGCTGACACCCTGCTTGAAGCCCTTGATCGCTTGGCCAATGTCGTGCCCGGCGTGCTTCAGCCGCTTGGTACCAAACACGAGCACCACGACTGCAAGCACGATCAGCCAGTGCCAGATACTGAAACTTCCCATAAGAGCCCTCTCAATGGTTGATGAAAAGAACACCTGCTCCGAGACAATGAGTACTGGTAGCTGCGGAGCGCTTGGATAATCAGTGATGCACAACGGTTGCAGCGCTACATGGGACTGAGGGTCCCAAGCACGGAAACAACGCCCACGATCGACGTGGCCAATATGGCCTCCGCCGCCAGACTCTGCCGCAGGGCGCGCACTTCCTGCGCAGGGTTTCCGCTGGTCAACGCCCGTCCCAGGCGTGGCACCAGCGCCCAACGGTGCAGCGCTCCCAGTCCGAGCATTCCGCCGAATAGAGCGAGCTTGACCAGCAACAGGTTTCCGTAGGTGCTTTGCACCAGCGTCGGCAAGGACCAAGCGGTGAGATCACCGTAGTGCGCGATACCGGACACGATGAGCGCAGCTACGAAAATCGTGCCCAGCGTCGAAAAGCCATGTAGAAAATCATGCGTGGATCGCAGGCGGTCGTTGCGGGAGGCTTCCTTGCCTTGCAGGAGCATCCCCAAGAACATCAAGACCGCTGCGACCCAGCCGCCTGCTGCGAGAAGGTGGACGAGACCCGCGGCAAGCCGGACCGCACCTGCCATGCCCTCGCCAGCAGCGGCGTGGCCGTTCCATGCCAGCGAAGCGAGTGCGCCGCCCGCCAGCGTCGCCGCCAGCGGGAAGGCGGACTCCACCGTCCCGCGACGACGATGCCACCCGAGCAAGAACGCCATGGCGATCAGCAGCACGCTTCTCGCCATGGCTGCGCGGCCCGCGGACGTTTCGAGCAGATACCAGCCAAGCGATTCGCGATCAACGTCGGCAATCGGCATTCCCATGATGCCGGCGGTCTTGAATACGACATCGGCCCCGGTGAGCACGAGCCCGACGGCGGCACTCACCAACAGAATGCCCATGAAGGGCCATCCGGCCAGGGCGTCGGCGAGTGCCGGTCGCCGCAAACCATACCAGCCGAACAGCGGAACCCCGAAAAGAACCATGAGAACCATGTATTCCAGGAATCTCAGTGCGTAGGCCGACAGGTCGAACATCCTCGACTCCTCAACGCACCGTGAAGCTGAAGCTGCCCGGCATGGGGTGGTTGTCACCTCCAACAGCGCGGTATTCCACCGTGTAGAGACCTGGAGCCAACGGACGAGGCAACTTGGCACGCAGGGTCTTGCCGTTGTTGACGATCTCGGTCGTGACGTTCTCGATCGGCATAGTGGAACTGCCGTGCTTCATGAGCAGGTTGAGACGCGACGCGCGCGGAATCAGCGTCTCGTTGAACACGAGATCGATCTGGCTTGGGGAGGCCACGACCGCATTTGCTGCCGGTGTGGACTGCTGTAACGCCGCGTGGGCGCGCGCGACCTGCAGCGAAAACTGCCCTGCCGCGATTGCGAGTACGAGCGCGAAAGAGCGAAAAACGCTTGAAGACTTCATATGGACCTCTTTGTGAACTGATGCAAAGCCCCGTTGGTGGGCGCCGTGCCTTGTGAAATCGGAGGTGAGGATCCCGCCATCGCAGGCGGGACCCTCGATGCATCAAGCTGCCATGGCGCTGCAGCTTTCCGCGCATCGGCGACAAACTTCGGCGCAACGCGCCATCTCAGGGTCGTTCATGGCATCGCATGCATCGGCGCACTGGCGGCAGATCTCCGCGCAGGCACCGCACACCACGTTGTGAACGCTTGCGCCTCGCAGCATTGCATCGGCACTGGTTGCGCAGATATCGGCGCACGTCGCGAGTAGTGCAATGTGTTCCGGCGCCGCGTGGGCACCTCCTTTGGTCAGGCAATGGTTGATGGTTTCCAGGCAGATCGCATGGCATTGCGTGCAGTTGTCAATGCATTCGTTCATGGCCTGGGACCGGTGGGCTGCGGAATGGTGAGTCACGTGGTTCTCCTTCTTCCTCGCGGGCGAGAATCGGCGCGCCCGCAACACCGCCCCTGTTGCTCCGACGGATCAATGCTGTGCGAAGGGTTCGGTGGTTCCGTCGTGACGGACCAGCTCGACCGTGTACGGCTGTTGTCGCCCGGCAGGGACCTCCATGCCCGGCGAGCCGAGCGGCATTCCCGGCAGGACCAGGCCGCGTGCGTCCGGCTTTTCTTCGAGGAGGCGCTTGATGTCCTCGGCCGGGACATGGCCCTCGATGACGTATCCGCCGACCTCGGCCGTGTGGCAGGAGCCCTTTGCATAGGGGACACCCAGGCGCTCCTTGACCGGACCCAGGTCATCCATGTCGTGCACATCCACGGTGAAGCCCGCCTTCTGCACGTGGTCGACCCAGCTACCGCAACACCCGCAGGTCGGAGTCTTGTGGACGGTCATGCGTGGCAGGGCAGCGGGAGTGGCGTCGGCTGTTTCAGAGACGACCTGTGCAGCGGGTGCGATGGTGGATTGCGCGGGTGTAGCCGCCTGGGTGCAGGCACCCAAGCCGGCGACCGCAAAAGCCACCCACGCCAGTCGATTCAATCTGTAAGCATTCATTTCGGCTTCTCCAGTCAGCGCTTGGTCCGCGAGGACCAGTGGATGTGGACGATCCGCCAGCCGTCCGCGATCTGCTTCAGCACCATTGTCTCGGTGCTCTGGACGGTCAGGGGCTTCCCGTCCTTCTGAGCGTGCAGCTCGCTTTCGGTTCCCACCCATGCGAACTCACCAGCGGTTCGTGCGCGCTGGCGCAGGAGTTGGCGATGGGCGTCCTTGAGGAACGCCGCGTCGCTGATGGCGTGGTGGCCCAGATATTCCTCGCGGCTGTGCTCGGCACCAC
>JAEXRB010000285.1 GCA_023438325.1 Pseudomonadota bacterium
AACACGACATCCGGGCTGCCGCCACCGGTGCGAACCATCTTGACTGCGCCATCAATCCAGCGCCCGTAGGACACCGCGCTGCCGGGCGTGTAGGTGAAGGTCAGCGTCTGGGAGCCATTCACCTCCAGAGTGAACTCGGCGGGAGACACACTCAGACTGCCGCCCTGCATGGTGTTGGAAACCCGCCAGGTTGCCCGGTCACCCATGTTCCGGACGGTCCTGGTGAAGCTGCATGACACAAAGCACGCGCCATCCACCAGCGCAGGCAGGTTCAGATCACGCGGTTTGCCGCCAAAGGCGGGATTGGGATTGGCAGCACGGAATTCGGTACCGCTGACAGGGAAATAAAGCGCGGCACGAACGGCCTTGGAGATGTCGATCGTGCCTGCGCCGGCATCGTTCACCGTGGCCGGTGTCACGCCATCAGGCAATTTGACGCTGGCGCGGGCGGTCGTCTGCAAGGCGCTCTCCACCTGCGACGGATCCCAATCCGGATGCGCCTTGCGCAACAGCAACACTGCGCCGGCCACATGCGGCGTGGCCATGGACGTGCCGCTCATGTAGGCAAATCGCTGGGCGTCGCCGTCGACCGACTTGTAGGCGGCCAGAATGTTTGTTCCCGGCGCGGCGAGATTGGGCTTGAGCCAATCGCCAGACACCGGGCCACGCCCACTGCTCGCCGCCAGGACATCACCCAATGCGGCCAGGCGCTCCACCGAAGACTTCCCGATCGTGGCGGTATGACCGCTGCCACTGCCGAGCCATGCCTTGAGCGCCGCACCATCGGCGTACCCGAGATGACTGGCGGGCAACTCATGCGGATCGGCCACCAATGAATCACCATCGGCGGCTTGGTTGACCAGCACCATGCCGCCTCCACCGGCATTCTTCACGTTCAGGCCCTTGGTGACGCGCGCATAAGTGCCACGATCGCAAACCACGATCTGCCCCGTGAACGGTTGCCCGCTCCATGGCGAGGTGGAGGTACTGGGTGGCAGTGCATCGACGTCGGTGCCCGTTGCACACAGCGCCGACCCGTGATTTCCGCCATAAACGATAGGCGCCGGACCGTATGCCGTGGTGGTGCGGCTGGCGCCGAGAAGGGTGCCATTGCCCGGCGGCGAGGTTGCGCCGCCACTCAGGGTGACCCGAGCCACGTCGGCGCGATCATGGCTGACGTTGGCCACACCGATCACCCAGGGCACGCTGCCGGGCGTGGTATGGGTGCTCGGCTGCGGCCCCTCATTGCCGGCGGCGACCACCACCACCACGCCGGCATCGCGAGCCTTCAGCATGGCGATGGTGTCGCTGTAACCCCACGGATCGCGCTCGCCGCCACCGATCGAGTAGTTGATGACGTCCACCTTGTCCGCGACCGCCTGATCGATGGCCGCCAGCGTCCAGCTTCCGCGACAAAGAGCCTCTTCCTCACAAGCCTTGTAGCTGATGATGTTGGCCTTGGGCGCCACGCCTGACAGCGAATAGGTACCCGTTGTCAGCGCGATGGACAGCGAATTGCCTGCCGCAGTGGCCGCGACGTGCGTGCCATGGCCGCCCAGGTCGATGCCGTCGTTGGCTTCGGCGCCCGCGTTGTCCCCCGCACCGGTGGTGTGGTCGTAGATGCCTATGAGCTTTTTGTTGCAGCCGGCGGTAGTAGATGTCGCGCACAAACCCAGATAGCCACTGCGCGGATTCTGGATACCCGTGTCGCTGAAAGAGCGATGCTGCGGGTTGATGCCGGTATCGATGACACCAACGATTTTGCCTTCGCCTCGATTGCCGCTCGCGCCGCCTGGCCCGCCCCACAACATGTTGGCCTTGATCCATTGCGGCCCCGCATCGGTCGCAGGCTTGCGCACGAACTCGGGCGTGAGCGAGGCCACGCCATCGACACGCGCCAATGCTTGCGCTTCCGCTTCGGTCATTTCGACCGCCATGCCGTTGGTCGCCACGTCGTAAACGAACAAGGGCTCCAGCTTGCGCCCGATTCGCGCCGAAGCCTGCGCGAGACGTTCCTCGCGCAAGGAGGCAAGCGTGGCGCGATAAGCCTGGCTGGCCGGGCTATCCACATCCAGCCGCGCTTCGCCGGTAACCGCAGGACTGGTGGCGGCAAGTGCCCCCATCTTGGCATGGCTCCCCCCGATGGCGCCGCCACGGAAGCTGGCGAGCGGTTCTTCATCGAAGTGGACGATCCAGACCGAGCGGATGCCGGCCTTGGGCGACACTGCCTGATCCAATGGCGCCGCGAACACGGGCACGCCGAGACCGGCCAGCAGAGAGAGCGCAAGCAATGATCGTCGCATCGGAAATTCCTTTTTTTGTGGCATGGCACATGCCTTCAATTCCCGCATCCTGCCACAGCCGCCCGGCGGAGGCACTCGGCCGCCACAACAACCCCGCTTTATGAAAGTGCGGCCTCTCTGCCCCCGTTTGATCCGCATCATGGACGCTCATTGGGCGCGCCGTTAGCATGCCCGCCGATGATTCCCTCGCCTGCCCACCCATCCGCGCTGCTGAAGGTCCAGAGACTGGGTTTCGACCGCAACGACGACACCATCTTCGGCCCGCTGGATTTCCACGTGGACGCAGGCGAAGCCGTGCTGGTACACGGCGGCAACGGCTCGGGCAAAACCACCTTGTTGCGGGTGCTGGCCGGGCTGCTGGCCGCCACGCGCGGCGAAATCCTGATCCTCGGCCAGATCGCCACGCCCGAACGCATCGCCTCCACCTGCGCCCTGCTCGGCCACCTGCTCGGACACAAGGGCGAGCTTTCAGCGAGCGAAAACCTGCAATTTGCCTGCGGCCTGTTCGGACAACGCCCAGACACCGACATCGACACCGCGCTGGCCACCGTGGGCCTGGCCGGCTTCGAGGATGCACCCGCACGGCAATTTTCCGCAGGCCAGCGCAAGCGCCTGGCGCTGGCGCGCCTGTTGCTGGTACCGGCACCGCTTTGGTTGCTCGACGAACCCTATGCCAATCTCGACTTGCCCGGCATCGATTTGGTCAATCGCCTGATCGGCGCACATCTGGAGCGCGGCGGCGCGGCGCTGGTGACCAGTCATGGCGCCTATGCCACAGGTGCGGTGCGCACCCGCACGCTGGAACTGGAGTCGCCCCATGGCTAAGCCTGCTTCCACGCTCACGGCCTGCCGGGCGTTGCTGCTGCGGGATTTCCGCCTGATCTGGCGGCGCCGCGGCGATGCGCTCAATCCGGTGCTGTTCGCGCTGCTGGTGATTTCGCTGTTTCCGTTCGCGCTCGGCCCGCACCCGGATATCCTCGAGCGCATCGCGCCCGGCGTGATATGGGTGGCCCTCCTGCTCGCCGGCCTGCTCTCGCTGGACACGCTGTTTCGCGCCGATCTGGACGACGGCAGCCTTGAGCAGCTGATGCTCGCGCCGCATCCACTGGCACTGCTGGTGGGGTGCAAGATCCTGGTTCACTGGGTCAGCACGGCGCTGCCGTTGATCGTGGCGACACCGCTGTTTGCCACGTTGCTCTACCTGCCCTCGGAGCATTGGCCGGTGCTGATTTACTCGCTGCTGCTGGGTACGCCGCTGCTGAGCCTGATCGGCGCGGTGATCGTGGCGCTGACAGTCGGCATGCGTCGCTCTGGTATGCTTTTGGCGTTGTTGGCCTTGCCGCTATACGTTCCCGTGCTGATCTTCGGCGCTGGCAGCGTGATGGCGGCGGCGCAGGGCCTCCCACACACGGGCGCATTGCTGTTGCTTGCAGCCGGCCTTGTGATGACGCTGGTACTGGCTCCGCTGGCCGCCGCAGCGGCGTTGAGAATTGCACTCCAATGAATCCCCTCCTGCGCTGGTTCCACCAGATGGGCGCGCCGCCCACCTTCCATGCCTTCGCCTCGCGCTGGGCGCCCTGGTTCTACATCCTGGCCTTGCCTTGTCTGGCGTTCGGGCTGTGGCAGGCCTTGTTCGTGGTGCCGGCCGATTACCAGCAGGGCGACAGCTACCGCATCCTCTTCATCCACGTACCGAGCGCCTGGATGAGCCTGTCGATCTACGTGATCATGGCCATCAACGGCGTCATCGCGCTGGTCTGGCGCATCAAGATTTCCGAAGTGCTGGCCATGTGCTGCGCCCCGATCGGCGCAGGCTTCACCATCGTCACCTTGGCCACCGGCGCGATCTGGGGCAAGCCGATGTGGGGCACCTGGTGGACATGGGATGCCCGCCTTACTTCCGAATTGGTGTTGCTGTTCCTGTATCTGGGCGTGATGGGCCTGTACGCCGCCATCGAAGATCGCCGCGCCGCCGCGCGCGCGGCCTGCTTTCTGGCGCTGATCGGGCTGGTGAACGTGCCCATCGTGCACTTCTCGGTGGAGTGGTGGAACTCGCTGCATCAGGGCGCGACGATCAAGCTGTTCAAGGAATCCACCATCCACCCGAGCATGGTGCTGCCGCTGATCGCCATGTTCTTCGGCACCAAGCTGTGGTTTGCAGGCTCCATCCTGGCCCGCACCCAGGCCGCGATGTACGAACTGGAGTCGAACAAGGATTGGGTGCGGCGCGACATGGAGAGTCGTCAATGAACTTTGGTTTGGATCAATACGCGCCTTACGTGCTGGCCAGCTATGCGATCTTCGTCGCGATGCTGGTTTGGGATTTTCTGGCGCCACAGTTGCGCATGCGCCGGGTGCGGCGCGAACTGACCACGCGCCAGCGTCGCGAGGCGGCACGCAAAGGAGCCACACCATGAATCCGACACGCAAGCGCCGTCTTTACACCGTGATCGCCGTGCTGGTGGCGGGCATCGTCGCCGGCACCCTGGTGGTGTTCGCGCTCGGCACCAACCTGGCCTATCTCTACACCCCGGCCGAAGTGCTGGCGGGCGATGCCGGCAAACATGCCCGCTTCCGCCTTGGCGGCATGGTCAAGGAAAACTCCATCGTGCGCGTGGAAGGCTCGCTGGAAAGCCGCTTCACCGTCTCCGACGGCGATGCCGAACTGGTGGTGGAATACTCCGGCATCCTGCCGGATCTTTTCCGCGAGAATCAGGCCGTGATCGCCACCGGCGCGATGCAGGGCGAACGCTTCGTCGCCACCGAGGTTCTGGCCAAGCACGACGAAACCTACATGCCGCGCGAAGTGGCGGAAAAGATGCAGGCCGCACACGACAAGCACAACGTGCCCGAGAACAACACGACCGCGCCAGCGGCACCGTATGACAAGGGCAGCCAATGATGCTGCCTGAAATCGGCAACTTCGCGCTGATCCTGGCGCTGGTATTGGCGCTGGTGCAGTCTTTCGTGCCGCTCCTCGGCGCATGGCGCGAACAGCCCGCCCTGATGGCGGTGGCAAGGCCGGCCGCTTTCGGCCAGCTCCTGTTCCTGCTGCTGGCCTTCGTGTTGCTCACCATCTCCTTCGTGCAGAAGGATTTTTCCGTTCAGTACGTGGCGCAGAACTCCAATTCGCTGCTGCCGTTGATCTACCGCATTTCCGCCGTATGGGGCGCGCACGAAGGTTCGCTGCTGTTGTGGGTGCTGATGCTGGCCGGCTGGGCGGCGGCCGTGGCGCGCTTCTCGCGTGCGCTGCCGGATGTCGTCGTGGCGCGCGTGCTCGGCGTGCTCGGGCTGGTAAGCGTGGGCTTCCTGTTGTTCACCGCGATCACTTCCAACCCCTTCACCCGACTGGTGCCGGCGGCCCTGGAAGGACGCGACCTGAATCCGCTGTTGCAGGATCCGGGCCTGATCATCCATCCGCCGATGCTTTACATGGGCTACGTCGGCTTCTCGGTGGCGTTCGCCTTCGCCATTGCCGCCCTGCTCGAGGGCAAGGTGGATGCGCGCTGGCAGCGCTGGACCCGGCCGTGGACCAACGTGGCCTGGGGCTTCCTGACCATCGGCATCGCGCTGGGCTAGTGGTGGGCCTACTACGAACTGGGCTGGGGTGGCTGGTGGTGCTGGGACCCGGTGGAGAACGCCAGCTTCATGCCCTGGCTGGCCGGCGCGGCACTGATCCATTCCCAGGCGGGCACCGAGAAGCGCGGCAGCTTCGGCGGCTGGACCCTGCTGCTGGCCATCGCCACGTTCTCGCTGTCGCTGCTGGGCGCGTTCCTGGT
>JAEXRB010000310.1 GCA_023438325.1 Pseudomonadota bacterium
CGCTCAACCTTGTCAGAAGCGCGCGATGCAGACCTGCTGCTGCATGTCGTGGATGCTGCCGATCCATTGCGCGATGAGCGCATCGGGCAGGTGAATGAGGTCCTGCACGAAATCGGCGCGGGCGAGATTCCGCAGATGCTGGTGTTCAACAAGATCGATCGGCTCGAGGACGCCATGCCGCGCGTGGATGTCCTGGATCGCGGCGGCGTGGAAGAGGTTGCGCTGACGCGGGTCTGGGTATCGGCGCAGGCCGGTTCAGGCCTGCCGTTGTTGCGAGAGGCCATATCGCAGGCCTTGTCGAGCGAGCGCGTCAGCGGGCGTGTGCTGCTGTCGCCGATGGCAGGCCGTTTGCGAGCCCGTCTGTTCGCGGCTGGCGCGGTGCGGCGTGAAGAAGTCGATGAAGCGGGGTGGCGCATCGATCTGGACATGCCGCTTGCGACGGCGCAACAAGTACTCGCCGGAAACGATGCCGACAGTGTGGCGTTGCGCGGACAGTTGCTGCACGCGTTGTCGCCCTCTGCCTGATATCGCGCGGCCTCGTGAAATATCTCGGGCGCGCCCATACAATGGCCGACTCACAGTTATCTTTCCGACTGGCCGCTGCGTGCGGCGCGGCACGTTCGTCCTGAATGTCGCCACGGTCCCACATGGAGCTTTGCATGGCCTGGAACGAGCCTGGTGGCGACAAAAACAAGGGTTCCAAGGATCCCTGGAACAACGATGGGCGTGGTGGTGGTCAAGGGCCGGACGTGGATGCGTTCATCGAGCGGCTCAAGTCCAACATCGGCCGGGTTTTTGGTGGCGGTGATGATGGCCGTTCCGGCCGTGGTCGCGGCACGGGCAACGGAAACAGCGGGCCATCCATCGGCCTCATCGTGCTGGGGGCGTTGCTGCTCTGGTTCGTGTTCGATTCCTGGGTGCTGATCGACGAGCGTCAGCGCGGCGTGGTACTGCGCTTTGGCAAGTACGAGCGTTTGATGACTCCCGGCCCCAACTTCAAGTTGCCGCGCCCGATCGAGAGCGTGATCAAGGTCGAAGCCACGCAGGTGCGCAACATCTCCGATCAGGTGCGCATGCTCACGCGCGACGAGAACATCGTGCTGGTGGACTTCAACGTGCAGTATCAGGTGTCTGATCCGCAGCAGTTCCTGTTCGGTACGCGCGACCCGGACGATACGCTCAGGCAGGCCGCCGAAAGTGCGGTGCGCGAGGTCATGGGCAACAGCGTGATGGATACCATCCTCTCCGGTCAGCGCGCCGAACTGGCGGCGCAGGCCAGCGAGCGCTTGCAGGCCGCGCTGAACCAGTATCGCACCGGCCTCACCGTTACCGAGTTCAACCTCCAGAACGCGCGTCCGCCGGCAGAAGTGAAGGATGCATTCGACGACGCCATCATCGCGCGCGAAGACAAGCAGCGTTTCGAGAACGATGCCCTTGGCTACGCCAGCAAGCAGGTGCCCGAGGCACGCGGTGCAGCCGCCCGCATCAAGGCCGAATCGGAGGCGTATCAGGCGCAGGCCATTGCACGCGCACAAGGTGATGCCGAACGCTTCACCCTGCTCGCAGACGAATACCGCAAGGCACCTGCTGTCACGCGCAAGCGCTTGTATCTTGAAACCATGCAGGAAGTGCTGGCAGCCAATCCCAAGGTGGTGGCCGGCAATCGCAATGGCAACAACGTGATGTATCTGCCGCTGGACAAGCTCTCCGGCGGAGCGGCGGGTACTCCCCGCAGCGACACCACCTTCGTGGAGCGGTTGCCGCCGATTCAGGCCGCCACGACATCCCCGTCATCGCGAACCCCGGTTCGTGATGCCACCCGCACTCCGCGCGAGGGTTCCAGCCGATGAGAAACATCGTCGTCGTCATCATTCTCGGCCTCGTGCTGTTGGCCTCAAGCGCCGTGTTCATCGTGCGCGAGGCGCAGGTCGGCGTGTTGTTCCAGCTCGGCCGCATCGTGCGCACCGACATCGGCCCCGGTGTGCATTTCAAGTTGCCGCTGGTGCAGGATGTGCGCATCTTCGACAGCCGCATCATGACGCTGGATTCCCAGCCCGAGCGTTACCTCACTTCGGAAAAGAAGGACGTGAACGTCGACTTCTTCGCCAAGTGGCGCATCAGCGAAGTGGGCCGTTACTACACCACCACTTCCGGCGACGAGTTGCAGGCCATGCAGCGCCTGAATCCGATGATCAAGGAAGCCCTGCGCAACCAGATCAACCAGCGCACCTTGCAGGAAACCGTCTCCGATGCGCGCAGTTCGATGACCGAAACGCTGGTCCGCACTGCCAACGAGGGCACCAAAAATCTCGGCATCGAAGTGGTGGATGTACGTATCAAGCGCATCGACCTGCCCGAGGAAGTATCCGAATCGGTTTACAACCGCATGCGGGCCGAGCGTTCACGCGTGGCCAATGAACTGCGTTCGCAAGGCATCGAGGCTTCGGAAACCATCCGCGCCAACGCCGATCGCGAGCGTCAGGTGATCCTGGCCAATGCCGAGCGCGATGCGCAGCGCATACGCGGTGAAGGTGACGCGCAGGCGGCTGAAACCTATGCGCAGGCCTATGGCCGTGATGCGGAGTTCTACGGCTTCCATCGCAGCCTGGAGAGCTACCGCGCCGCGTTTGAAAACGGCGACAGCGTGCTGGTGCTCGATCCGGATTCGGAGTTTTTCCGCTATTTCGGCAATACCGGTCGCGCCGAGTAATTGACCATGTCGGCTGATCTGGTCGCAGCAC
>JAEXRB010000336.1 GCA_023438325.1 Pseudomonadota bacterium
CTATGCCGACGGAAGCTGGCCGCAAAACGACCGCATCGCCACGATGAGCCTGCTTCGCGAGCCCTGATTCTCCTCATGGGCACGCCTGTGATTGTGCCTCCATGCCATTGCAGAAGATGCCGTTTCCACCGCCTGCCAACGGGGTGTAGCTGCCGCGCAACGTAACGCCGGCAAAGCTCGGATCGCCCAGCAGCATCACGTGCCACGTGCCGGCGGCCGGGCTGGGGAAGGTGCAAGTCTCGTTGTTGCCGACCATGTACGGCCGGCAATCATAGGTTTCCGTATTGGGCGCGTTGGCCCGGCGCACGTAGAGATCGGCATCGCCGCTGCCACCCGAAATCTGGAAGCTCAGGTTCGTCGCACCGGCTGGCACCTGCATCTGGAAATAGCGCGGCGAGCCGTCCGGCGAGGACAGGTTGTTCACGGCGATTCCATTGTTCAGCACGACCGGCTGCGGATTGAACGCCGCATGCACCGCCTTGCCGCCGTTCATCGTCATCGTGCACGTGGTATTTGTCCCGGTACACGCCCCGCTCCAGCCAACGAATGCGGAGCCGGGCGACGCCGTCGCGGTCAGCGTGATGGTGGTGTTGGCGTTGAATCGCCGTGAACAGACCGTACCGGTACTGCCGCAGGAGATCTGGGCCGGCGTGCTGGTGACGCTGCCCTGCCCACTCCCCAGGATCGCGACACTGACCGGATAACTGGAAATCGAACCACCCGCCACCGCCGTCATCACCGCCCCCGCATCCACGATGCCGGTACCACCACCGCCACCGAAATAGCTCGGGAATGGCCGCGCGGTATTGCGCAGCAGGGTGGCGATCTGATCGGGCGTCAGATTGAAGTTGCGCGAGAGCATCAGCGCCGCGACGCCCGCCACATAGGGCGCCGCCATCGAGGTGCCATCCATCATGTTGTAGCCGGCGGCTGCCGGCGTGGTCGTCCCCAGGTTGATGGTGGACAGGATGCCGTCCAGTTGCGAATTGGAGCTGTCTCCACCAGGTGCCGACACAGCTACTGCCGGGCCGTAGTTGGAATACACCGCACGCACACCGGCTGGGCCATTGGCCGCCACCGTGACCACCCCTTGGCAGTTTCCCGGCGTGGATTCGGTCGCCGGGATGGCGTTGTTGCCGGCGGCCACGATCACCACCGAATTGCGCGAGCGCGCGCTGTTGATCGCAGCTTGATACGTCGTACCGCAAGCACCACCGCCCTGGATGCTCAGGTTCAACACCCGCGCCGGCGTGGGATTGACCGGCAGCCCCGGCACATTTCCACCGCTGGCCCAGATGATGCCATCGGCGATGTCGGCCAAGTTGCCGCCGCAGGTGCCCAACACACGCACATGCTGGAGCCACGCCCCTGGCGCGGTACCAGCGATGCCCTCGCTGTTGTGGGTGATCGCCGCCGCAATGCCGGCCACGTGGGTGCCATGCCAGGAGGAATTGCGCGCCTGTGCTCCCTGCCCGCACTGGTTGGCGGTGTTCCAGTCGCCTTCGTCGGCCGGATTGCTATCGCGTCCGTCGCCATCACGGCCATTGGTCGGGTCGGAAATCATGTCCATGCCCGCCAGCGTTTTTTCGTCCAGATCAGGATGCGCGGTGCGTCCGGTGTCGATCACGGCAATCACCACGCCATTGGAACCAGCCAGTCCCCACGCAGGCTCCACGTTGATGCCGCCGGCCGCACCCGTCAGTCCCCATTGGTAGGAAAGGTGTGGATCGTTCGGCAGCGCTGCCGGATACACCCGCAGGTTCGGCTCCACCGAGGCCACTTCGGGATTCTTCACCAGTTCGAGCATGAAACGGTTGGCTGTATCCGCCTCCAGCATGCCGTCCTCCAGCGCCAGCACATGTCCACCGGTTGCGGTACGCCGCTGCACGCGAGCGTGGATGCCCAGCTCGCCGGCGGCACGCGCCAAATCGTCGTGCAACTGTCCCAGCACGCGCTGCGCCTGCGCGCTGGTGACATCCTGCGGCGCAGCATCATCGCGGTAGTAGATGATGAAACCATCGTGTTCCAGCAGCTTGCCCACCGGAGCGAACAACACCCGATCCGCGAACGCCGCGTGATCCTCCTTGAACTGTGGCGCGGCCGCGGCCGCGGCCGCATGCGATGTGGCAAGACAGGCACCCAGCATCAACATGGCCAGCGGACGGCGGCGGGGAAACGATCGTGGCGAAATGGTCATGATGCGCGCTCCTTGGGTTCGGGCGGCTTGCCCGTCATTCCTCAAGGCGCAATCCGGAGCGCGGATGGCTCATCGACTCGCACCCGGCCGCCGAACGTGCTTGAATGCGCGCCACGAAGCGGGGGTGCCAGGCCATTCGGCCCGGCTGAGAGAGTCCCTTGGAACCTGATCCGGTTGATACCGGCGTAGGGAGACTTCATGCGGTGATCATGGATCGACGCGTGCCTCTGCTTTGTTGCGAGTCCTTTCGCACCTGCCTGCACTCCGTCCGCAGGCTTTCCCGGAAAGCATCGAGGAGCACCGCCATGAACGCCCAGCCATCCGATCTCATCCTGCGCACGCAGGCGCTCTCCAATGACGTGACGCGACCGATTTCCGGGTCACGCAAGGTCTACGTCACCGGATCGAGACCCGACTTGCGCGTTCCCATGCGCGAGATCGAACTGTCGCAGACGCCCAAGCTGTTCGGCGCCGAGATCAACGCCCCCTTCACCGTGTACGACACGTCCGGCCCGTACACCGATGTCGGTGCACGCATCGACCTCAGTGCCGGACTCCCGGCACTACGCGCGTCATGGATCGCCGAGCGTGGCGATTGCGAACAACTGCCCGGCATCACCTCGGACTATGGCCGCAAGCAGCTCGCGAACCCGAAGCTCGATGCCGTGCGCTTCCCTGCCCTGCGCGCGCCACGCCGCGCTAAAACCGGCGCCAACGTGAGCCAGATGCACTACGCCAAGCGCGGCATCATCACGCCAGAGATGGAATACATCGCCATCCGCGAGAACCAGAAGCTCGACGCCATTCGCGAAGCACACTTGCTGAAGCAGCATCCCGGACAGGATTTCGGTGCCAACCTGCCGAAGTTCATCACACCCGAATTCGTGCGTGATGAAGTCGCCCGTGGCCGCGCCATCATCCCCTGCAACATCAACCACCCGGAAAGCGAGCCGATGATCATCGGCCGCAACTTCCTGGTGAAAATCAACGCCAACATCGGCAACAGCGCGGTGTCCTCGGGCATCGCCGGGGAAGTCGAGAAGCTGGTGTGGGCGATCCG
>JAEXRB010000371.1 GCA_023438325.1 Pseudomonadota bacterium
TCGCTGGATGCCCAGAACCAGGTGCAGCAAGGCCTGCGTGACGTGCTGGAACATCGGCTCTGGATTTCCCGCCATGGCCTCACGGCGCGGCAGAAGGAACTGGATACCGCCTGCCGCGCAATGGATCGCGCCTACAGCAGCATCGCCGATCAACTGGGGAAGCTGGAAAACGCCGGTGCGGAACTGGCCGACGTGACGCAAGCCGCCATCGAACAGGCCGCGCGCGAGCCGGCGACGCTGACTCGGCGCGCAGACGAAGACTGACCTGCGCCCGCATCGGGCGAAGGCGCTTGCGTTACCGGATTCCTGCGCGCTGACTCCTGCGCACACGCGGCCCGCTCCAACGCTCCACGCTGCCATCGCCACCATGCAGCTCCACATCGAGGCGATGCCAGGCTTCGCCTTCGTCAGGAAGCCGGATGCGCGCCTCGAACTGCACGTTCGGCAGATTCGGATCATGCGAAGCGCCACGCAGAAACTCGCCCACCCAAGGATTGGCCGCGCCGTATTCGGCCTCTTTTGCCGGCACACCGTCAAGCAACACGATCACGCGCGCGATACCTGCGCCCTCCTTCACCGCCCATCCGCGCACCACGATTTCCGTTGCCACCCGCTCACCTTCCGCGGGTGTGTCGACATGGGCGATGGCGGGCGTCACGCAAGCTCCCGACGGGCGACCGGGCGGCAGTGCGAACAATGCGAAACGCCGTGCGCCATGATCTACCTCGATGATCCGCGCCGGCGGCAGCGGCCCGAAGCGTTCGCACAGTGATTGGTAATGCGCCAGCAAGGCGCTGAACTTCACATCGCTGGCGCCCACCACCAACAGTTGCCAGCCCTTGCGCGCACCATCTTGTTGCAACCCCCACAGCGCAAGCTGGCGGGCGCGGCCGTGATGATGATTGAGCGGGTGATCGAGCACGGCAATATCCGCATCGCCGAACGCGAAACCCAGTTGGGCACCGATCTTGAAGTTGTCCGCGACGATACGCGCACCTTCCGGCAGCGCGGCCTGCTGCTCGCGCACGGCCTCCGCCAGCTCGCTCCAGCCGGCGAAGTTCTCCGGGTAGAACGACATGCCGGCCAGCCGCGCGCGCGCATCGGGCGATGCCACGATCAGATGGCCGATCGCGGCCAGTACGGTCGCCATGACCAGCATGATCCACGTCGCGCGCCGCCACAGGGCCGGCCACGTCGCCAACACGGCCGGCGCCAGCACCGTCAGCGCCAGATAACCGGGCAATGGCCAGTGGAAACTCACCCGCTCGTTATCGGCAAGGAAACCCAGCGCGAAAAAACCGGCCAGCGTCAGCCCGCCGCTCAACGCGAACCAGCGAATGATCGGTGGGTGACGTGATCCGGCCTTCGCACAGGCCGACAGCATCGCGACGAACAGGAGCGGCGTCGCCAGCACCGCCTGCACGACAAGAAAGCGGAAGCCTTCCGCTTGCAGCGTCCACGGATGGCGATCCACGAACTGGAAACGCCAGCCGGCTTCTCCGTGCTGCATGTTCCACAGCGCCAGTGGCAACCACGCCAGCGCACCCGCAGCCACTGCAATCCACAGGCGCCGATCACGCAAGGCACGGCGCCCCTGCGGCAACCACAGCAATGCCGCGAACCCCACGCCGATCACGGCGAGAAAGCGATAGTGACTCAAGCCCCCGATCACCAGGCCGCACCCCAGCCACGCCACCGCCTGCCAATCCACGCCGCGCACCGCGCGTGCACCGCCGATCAGGCAGGCCATCGTGGCCACGCTCATCGGCACATCCGGCAGCGCCAGCACACCGATGAAACCGGAAAGCGGAAAAAGCAGCGCCAGCATGCCGGCCTGCCATGCCTGTCGCTCGCCCATCGGCCGTGCCGCCACGACAACCAGCCATGGCAACACCGCACCCAACAGGACAAATGGCCAGCGCACGCCGAGCAGGTGCTCACCGGCCACCAGAACGCCCAGTCGGACGAGCCATGCCGTCAAACCCGGAAGGTCGGAATAGGCCCAGGCCAGATGCCGGCTTTCCTGCCAGTAGAACGCCTCGTCGACGAACAGCGGCAGCCGGGCTGCGAGCAGGAACCCGATGACCAGAAACACTGTCCATATCAGCCAGAATGCGATGCGCGCACGCCGTGCTTCCTGCATATCCCGCTACACTCCCAAGACGACTTTCCGCGAGATACCGAATGGCCTCTCCCGCCAACCTTGCCACGATACCCGACTTGCCTCTCGATGCCCTCGCCCGTGCGCAGGCACAGGTCAACGCACTGGTGCTGGGCAAGGCCGAACAGGTGAAACTGGCCTTCATCGCACTGCTGGCCGGCGGCCATGTGCTGATCGAAGACTTGCCGGGCCTGGGCAAGACCACATTGGCACAAGCACTCTCGGCCACGCTCGGCCTCAGCTTCCAGCGCGTGCAATTCACTTCCGACTTGATGCCTGCCGATGTGCTCGGCATCTCCGTCTACGACGCCCCCTCGCACCAGTTCCGCTTCCATCCCGGCCCGGTGTTCACACAGGTGCTGCTGGCCGACGAAATCAATCGTGCGCCACCGCGCACCCAGAGTGCGCTGCTGGAAGCGATGGCCGAGCATCAGGTCACGCTCGATGGTGTTACCCACGCGCTGCCGCAGCCGTTCTTCGTGATCGCCACGCAGAACCCGGTCGATCTTTCCGGCACCTTCCCGCTGCCCGATTCGCAGCTGGATCGCTTCCTGCTGCGCTTCTCGCTCGGCTATCCGGATTCTGCCTCCGAACGCGCCCTGCTCACCGGCATCGACCGGCGCGAGCAAATCGCGCTGGTGCAGCCGCAACTCGGCATTGCCGACGTCCTCAGTCTGCGCATGGCCATCGAAAAGGTGCACGCCAGCGAGGCGCTGGTGAACTATGTGCTGGCCCTGCTGGATCGCAGCCGCCATCACTCCGGCGTGGAAGTGGGCCTCTCTCCGCGTGCCGGCCTGGCGTTGCTGCGTGCGGCCCGCGCCCATGCCCTGCTCGCCGGCCGCAGCCATGTTTTACCGGACGATGTGCAAACCCTGTTCGTGCCGGTGGCCGGGCACCGTTTGATGCCGGCTGCCGATACCGGCTCGGGCCCGGCGCTGGCCCAGGCCATTCTCGCCAGCGTCGCGGTGGACTGATCCGGCCCCATGCCTCGCGCCCAGGACGCTGCCCACGCATCGCACGAGCGCCCGCGCATTCCTGCGCCGCTTCGCCGCTTCGTCAAGCCTCGCGGCGTCGAAGCCCTGCCCATCGCGCTGCACCGCCGTCGCATCTATGTCCTGCCCACGCCCTACGGCCTGTTCTTCGCCGTGCTACTGGCGGCGATGACCGTCGGCGGGCTGAACTACAACAACAACCCAGCGCTGATTCTGTGCTTCCTGATGCTCTCGTTGATGCTCAGCTGCCTGTTCCGCGCTTATCTGAACCTGAGTGGCGTGCGACTGGAATCACTCGATGCCACGCCAGTGCATGCTGGCGACATCCAGCGCCTGCGACTGCGCTTTGCTCCCGACAGCCAGCGTCTGCGCGAAGGATTGATATTGGAGCGCAATGGCCAGCGTGTCGCATTTTCGCTGCACGAGGGTGCGTCGCTCGATGTGGAACTTCCACAAGCCACGCAACGTCGAGGCTGGATGCCTGCCGGCCGTTTCAAGTTGCACACCCAGCAGCCACTCGGGCTGTTCGAAGTCTGGAGCTGGCTGCATCCTGACGCCAACACGCTGGTATGGCCGGCGCTGGAAAAAGACCCACCGCCCCCGCCCGGTGAAGGCGGCCGCAATCGCCCGCGCCCGCAACGCGGCAACGGCGACGAACCCATCGCGCTGCGCGACTATCGCAGCGGCGACTCGGTGCGCCAAGTGGCTTGGAAACACAGCGCGCGCCTGGATCGCCTGCTGGTACGCGAGTACGAACAACCGGCCGGCAGCGAACGCCTGCTGTCGTGGGAAGCTCTCGCACCCATGCCCAGCGATGCGCGTGCACGCCGACTGGCGCGCTGGCTGGCCGATGCCGAGCGCCAAGGCCAATCCACCACGTTGTTGATGCCCAGCGCACGCATCGGCCCCGGCCAAGGGCCGGCGCATCTGCATGCCTGCTTCCGGGCACTGGCACTGGCGCCGTGACGACATGAAAACAGCCGCGACACAACCGCCACTGGACCGCGCCACCTTCCTGTGGGTGGCCGTCGCGGTGCTGACCGCGCTGCTGCCGGTGCTGCCGGGTTTTCCGGCGTGGCTGGGCGTGCTGCTGTTCGCCGTCGCAGGGCTCGGCATCGGCCTGGAACTGCGCCATCACCGCATGCCGGCCATGATGAGGATTCCATTGACGCTGGCCATCGCCACGGCTGCGGTCGCCAGCTCCGGCTTCAACGTAGGGCAGGAAACCGGCGCGGCACTGCTCGCTGCAATGCTGGCCTCCAAGCTGCTGGAAACCGGCAGCGTGCGTGATGGCCGCAGCGCATGCAGCTTCGCACTGTTCGCGGTGATGGCCGGCTTCCTGCACGACCAGGGGCCGGGCACTCTGCTGCTCGCACTGATCGCCTGCACCTTCATCATCGCCGCATTGGCGCGACTGGCTCGAACGCAACTTCCCAACGTGCCGCTACCGCCCAGCCAGCCCGGCAAGGCGCTGCTGGCCAGCGCGCGACTGCTGGCGATCTCGCTGCCCTTCGCCTTCGTGGTGTTCTTCTTGTTCCCGCGTTTTCCCGAACCCCTCTGGGG
>JAEXRB010000381.1 GCA_023438325.1 Pseudomonadota bacterium
GGTGCCGTGGGCGGGCCATCCCAGATGCGCAGACTCACGAAATCGAAAGGCGCGGCGGTACCGCCGTAGCCGCTCTGGTAGGCGGGAAACTCCGCATGCGTCAGCGTCCATGCCTGGTCCGACGGCACGGTGAAGTCGTCCGCTACCCGGAAAACGGTTCCAGCGATGATCGCGCTGGTAAAGCCGGCAGTGGTATTGGCCACGCCGGGGTTGGAATCGTCCTGCTGCAATTCACTCCAGTGGTAGCCAGCAGGTGCCGCCACGCCACTGTCTGTGGTGGCACCTGTGCTCATCGGGCCGTTGTCGTAGATCGCGCTGCCGCCTTCCCGGTAGTGGATGCGCAGTGTTGCAGCGCCCACGCCGCCGGTATCGCCCCCACCACTGTCCGTCACCCGCAGTATCCAGGTTCCCTGCATCTGCCAGGGCGCCATGCCCGCGAAGGTTGCCACCAGCGAGGTGGGCGGCATCGGATTGACGGCACCTTCACCGCCCGAATCGGTGGTGAAATAGCTGCCTGCGGGAATCTGGCTCGCACTGCCGGTGGCCTGTGCAGCCTGCCACAGCCCGCCGGATGGCGGTGTCGCCGCATCGCTGAAGATGTAAGGCCCGGCAAGGTCTGCGCCATGACCGCACCCGGCGGCAGTGATCGCGCCGAGTCGCCCGAACAAGGTGTGCTGCCGCAGGCCGCCGGGTGAAATCAGCACCGCCGTAACGTCGCTGCCCCAGGTGTGTACTGGCGAGAAATGCAGTTCCACATCCAGATCCACCAGTTCGCCGGCCAGCGCCGGCAAGGTGAAGCCGATGTCCAGCGGTGTGCCGGCAGAACCGCAGGATGTCGGGGTGCCGGGACCATCGGGGATCATGCCGACGCCCGTGCCGGCGACGGTGAAGGTCTGCAACGGTGCGCCGCGTGCGGAACCGGCGACCGTTGCGGAATCGGTGGCGAATGCCACAGGCGCGGCAGCAAACAGAAGACTTGCCACCAGTGCGGATACAGACAACCGGCTGATGAGTGGTGACATCGTTTTCTTCCTGAACCAATGGGATGGAATCCATGTCAACAGGAAAGCGCGCGCAAACCGGACATGGCCGGCGCTGGCGATGACACCGCGATCAGAACAGCTCGCCCTGCGGCGATACCGGGCGCGGCGGCACGAAGCACGTGGTATCCAGATCCAGTGCCTCGCGCCCGCGATTCAGGCCGAACTTGCGGCACGCCACGGCGAAACGCTGGCGCAGCAGATCGGCATACGCGCCCTGCCCGCGCATACGGCTGCCGAAATCCGGGTCGTTGTCGCGCCCGCCGCGCATGTCGCGCAGCACGTTCATCACGTGCGCGGCGCGCTCGGGCAGATGCAGGGCCAGCCATTGGCGCATCAGATCCTTCACCTCGTATGGCAGGCGCAGCACGGTGTAGCCAGCCACGCGTGCGCCTGCGGCAGCGGCGCGTTGGAGGATGGTTTCCATGAACTGATCTGTGACGAAAGGAATCACCGGCGCCACCATCACCCCGCACGGCACGCCCGCGGCGTTGAGCGCTTCCACCGTCTGCAAGCGGCGATGCGGCGCGCTGGCGCGCGGCTCCAGCGCAGCCGAAAGGCGGTTGTCGAATGTGGTGACGGAAACAAACACGTGAACCAGCCGGCGCTTTGCCATGCTCGCAAGCAGGTCGATGTCGCGCTCAATCAAGGCGTTCTTGGTGACGATGGTGGCCGGGTGGTTGGTTTCGGCCAATACCTCCAGCACGCTGCGCGTGAGCGCGTGGTGACGTTCGATCGGCTGGTACGGATCGGTGTTGGCGCCCAGATTGATCGGCGAGCAGACATAGCCGCGTTTGCCCAGCTCTTCGCGCAGCAGTGCGGCGGCATTGGTTTTTGCAAACAGCCTTGTCTCGAAATCCAGCCCGGCGGAGAGGTTGAGATAGCTGTGCGATGGGCGCGCATAGCAGTAGACGCATCCGTGTTCGCATCCTCGATAGGGGTTGATCGATTGTGTGAAGCCGAGATCGGGCGAATCGTTGCGGCTGATGATGCTGCGTGCGGTTTCACGGGTGACCTGCGTCTGCGGGCGGGCAGGCGCATCCAGCGCCTCGTCCGGGGTCCAGCCATCGTCCTCGCGAACATGGCTGCGCGATTCGAAACGCCCGGCAGGATTTGAGGCCGCGCCCCGCCCCTTGAACTTGGTCGGGCCGCCCAGTTCGAGCGGTGCTGCGGTGGTGATGGAGGGCGGCAACTTCATGAAGGCCAGTATGCCGATCGCCATCTCACCGGATGAGACGGCTTGCGTCCTGGCGGGCGCCGGCAGCTTCGCTCCATGAGCGCCGATTCAGCCAGTACGTGAATCCGGCGGCCACCGGGTACATCAGCACGGCGTAAACCGCCGCCGGAATCGCAATGGCTTCGCTCTCCAGCACTTGCAGTGCAAGGATGATCGCCAGCGTGCTGTTGTGCACGCTGATCTCGAATCCGATGGCAATGGCCTGCGGCCTTCCGAGGCGGGTGACAAGGCCGGCGAAGTAGCCGGAGAACAGGCTGATGAGGTTGAACGCCAGACACGCGATGCCCACTACCGCGGCGTAATCGCGCAACACATCGAACTGGCCGACGATGGCCAGCAGGATCAGCACCACCAGCAGCAATGTGGACAGCACGCGCACCGGCTTTTCCGCCATGTCGGCCAGTTTTGGCCACCATGCGCGCAGCACCATGCCCAGCACCACCGGCACCACCACGATCACCGCCACTTCGATCAGTTTGCGCAACGGCGGTGGCACCGCGTTTTCGCTGTCGAGGAAGAACTGCAATGCCAGCCCTGTCCAAAGCGGCAGCGTCACCAGTGCAAGGGCGCTGTTGACCGCTGTCAAGGTCACGTTCAAGGCCACGTCGCCACGCGCCAGATGGCTGAAAATGTTGGCTGTCACACCACCTGGAGAAGCGGAAAGCAGGACCAGCCCCACCGCCAGTTCCGGCGGCAGCTTGAGGCTCCATGCCAGCGCGAAGGCGACCGGAGGCAACGCCAGTGCCTGCACCATGAGCGCCACCAGCACCGCGCGCGGCTGCCGCAGCACACGGGCAAAATCCGCCCGCGTGAGGTGCAGCCCGAGGCCTGCCATCAGGATCGCCAATGCAATCGGCAGGAAAAGTGTCAGCAAGGTGCCGTCGGCCATCGATGTCCCAAAGGTGTGGCATGCCTGTCGCAGCCGATGGTGGCGGGCGACTGGATGCACTGCAAGCGTCGTGGCTTTCCAGCGTCACTGCATCAAACTAGACTGGCCGCCCGCTACCAAGACGATACCTGCCGTGTCCAAGCTCTCCCTTCCCGCTTCCCTCCTGGCTACCTGCCTGCTGGCGGCCAGTGCCGCATCGCCAGCACTCGCGCAATCGTTTTCGACGCTGGAGGAGCGCATGAGCGCGGCGCAGTTCCGTGCGGCCGGCCTGGACAAGCTCAGCCCCGAGGAACTGGCAGCGCTGAACGAATGGCTGCGCAAGAGCGCCAGTGCCGGCACCGTGAGCGCCGCACCAGCGGCCGTCGCCATGGAGGACCGCACCGGCCTTGACGACAGCTCGTATTCAAGCGGCGTCAGCAGCCGCATCATCGGCAAATTCGCTGGCTGGGAAGGCAAGACCACCTTCCATCTGGAAAACGGTCAGGTCTGGCGCCAGGTCGGCAGCGACAAGTGGAGTGGCGTGAAGCTGGAGAACCCCAGCGTGACGATCAAGCCAGGCTTCATGGGTAGCTGGACGCTCAAGGTCGAGGGCTACAACACCACGACCAAGGTCAAGCGCGTCAAGTAACCGCGCTGCCGGCAGCAGGCCGGAATCGCCCGGACGCAGCGCCGGGCGAGGCTTCCTCTTTCCTGGATCCGAAATTCCCGGATCAGAAGCGGGCGCTGAAGGTCGCAACGACCTTGTTCATGCCCAGGCGCCAACGCTCCAGCAGCGCGTCGTTGACTTGCGGATCGGTTTCCGCCACGGCTTTCACCAGGCTCTCGACCCAGTAGCGATACAACGACGGCGCCACCGGCACGCGACCAGTGCGCGCATGGGTATCGGCCATCTGGTTCATCGTGCGCTCGGCCAGACGACTGCCGCTGGCGTGCTCGATCGCCACGCTGATGCCGCGCCGCAGCGCAAAGCGTTGCGTATTGAAGTCGGTCTTGGAGAACATCCCGGCGACATCCGGGTGGCTGCTGAAGAAAATATCGTAGAAGCGTTCGATGAAATTCTTTTCGCGCAGGCAGCGCCCGTAGCTTTGTTGCAGGTCGTCAAAATTGTCCATGAAGCTCCACGTATTCCCTGTTATGTTGCAACGCAACATTCCAGGCGATCCTGCTGTTCCCGGGGTGTGCCTTTGGTCATGTTCGTGCTGTCTGGCCCGACACTTGGATCGCATGGCAATACCTGCTTGACCAATTCCGGCAGGGTCACCATCCTGCCGCGTCCCCCTTTGACACACGCAGCACATGAGCAGCCGCTACAACGCCGCCGATATCGAAGTCCTCTCCGGCCTTGACCCGGTCAAACGCCGCCCCGGCATGTATACCGACACCACGCGCCCGAACCATCTGGCGCAGGAGGTGATCGACAACTCGGTGGACGAAGCCCTGGCCGGGCATGCGAAAGGCATCGAGGTGACACTGCATGCCGATGGCAGCTGCGAAGTGGCCGACGATGGCCGCGGCATGCCGGTGGACATTCATCCGGAAGAAGGCATCCCCGGCGTCGAGCTGATCCTCACCCGACTGCATGCCGGCGGCAAGTTCAGCGGCAAGAACTACACCTTTTCCGGCGGCCTGCATGGCGTCGGCGTGTCCGTGGTCAATGCGCTCTCCACCAAGCTGGACATCTACATCAAGCGTGAAGGCATCGAGCATCACATGACCTTCCGCGACGGCCTGGCCGATACCACGCTCACCCAGATAGGCACCGTGGGCCGCCGCAACACCGGCACGCGGCTGCGCTTCTGGCCTGATCCGAAATATTTCGACAGCCCCAAGTTCAATCTGCGCCAACTGCGCCACGTGCTGCGCGCCAAGGCCGTGCTCTGTCCCGGCCTGCGCGTGACTTTGTTCGATGAGGCCAGCGGCGAGCGCAACGAGTGGTTCTACGAGAACGGCCTGCGCGATTACCTGCGCGGCATGCTGGCCGACAACGACTACCTGCCGCCTGATCTGTTCCTGGCATCGCAGTCGCGCGAACAGGAAGCCTGCGAGTTCGCGGTGTGTTGGGTACCGCCGCCGGAATCGGGCGTGATCGAGTTGGTGCAGGAAAGCTACGTCAACCTGATTCCCACAGCGCAAGGCGGCACCCACGTCAACGGCCTGCGCTCGGGTCTGACCGAGGCGCTGCGCGAGTTCTGCGACTTCCGCAACCTGCTGCCGCGTGGCGTGAAACTGGCACCCGAGGATGTGTGGGATCGGGTCAGCTACGTGCTCAGCGCAAAACTTTCCGACCCTCAATTTTCCGGCCAGACGAAAGAACGCCTGTCCTCGCGCCAGGCCGCCGGTTTCGTCGAAGGCGTGGCACACGATGCGTTCTCGCTCTGGCTCAACCAGAACGTCGAACTGGGCCTCAAGATTGCCCAGCTCGCCATCGACCGCGCCTCTTCCCGCCTGAAAACCGAAAAACAGGTGGTGCGCAAGAAAATCACGCAAGGCCCGGCCCTGCCCGGCAAGCTGGCCGACTGCGCCTCGCAGGATCTCTCCCGCACCGAATTGTTTCTGGTGGAGGGCGATTCGGCCGGCGGCAGCGCACGGCAAGCGCGTGACAAGGATTTTCAGGCCATCCTGCCGCTGCGCGGCAAGATCCTGAACACATGGGAAGTCGCCAGCTCCGGCGTACTGGCCTCGCAGGAAGTACACGACCTGGCCGTGGCCATCGGCTGCGATCCGGGCTCGGACAATCTCGAAGGCCTGCGTTACGGCAAAGTCGTCATCCTGGCCGATGCCGACTCGGACGGCCTGCATATCGCCACCCTGCTCTCCGCCCTGTTCCTCAAGCACTTCCCCGCGCTGGTGCGCAGTGGCCACGTGTTCGTTGCGATGCCGCCGCTGTTCCGCGTAGACGTGGGCAAGCAGGTGTTCTACGCGCTGGACGATGAAGAACGCCGCATCCTGCTGGATCGGATCGAACGCGAGAAGATCAAGGGCGCCATCAACGTCACCCGCTTCAAGGGCTTGGGCGAGATGAACCCCTCGCAGTTGCGCGAATCCACGATCCATCCCGATACCCGCCGACTGGTGCAACTCACCGTGGAAGACGGCGACGATACCGCCGCACTGATGGACATGCTGCTGTCGAAAAAGCGCGCCTCCGACCGCAAGGTCTGGCTGGAAACCAAGGGCGATCTGGCCACACTGGACGCCTGATTCGTGGCGCGCCGGCACCACGAGCGCATAGCGGCCGCAATCTGATCCCCGGAAATGCAAACGGGGCGGAAATCCGCCCCGTTTGAAAGATCGCGCTGAAAACCGATGGAAAGGCTTACAGCAGGTGCGCCACGCCGCTGCGCTCTTCTTCCAGTTCGGCCAGCGTATCGGCCACCTCGGCCTTGCTCAGCGCATCATCCAGATTCAAGCCCTGCACGATGCTGTATTCACCGTTCTGCGTGGTCACCGGGAAGCCGAACATCACGCCTTCCGGGATGCCGTAACTGCCATCGGACGCGATCCCCATCGTCACCCACTTGCCGTTGCTGCCCAGCACCCAATCACGGATGTGGTCGATGGCGGCATTGGCGGCAGAAGCTGCCGAGGAAAGGCCACGTGCTTCGATGATGGCGGCGCCACGCTTGCCCACCTTCGGGATGAACTCGTTGGCATTCCAGTCGGCATCGTTGATCTTGTCCTTCAACGACACCCCGTTGGCGGTGGCGAAGCGGTAGTCCGGGTACATGGTCGGGCTGTGGTTGCCCCACACCACCAGCTTCTCGATGTCGCCCACGGCCACGCCGGCCTTGCTGGCGAGCTGGCTCAGAGCGCGGTTGTGATCCAGGCGCAGCATGGCGGTGAAGTTTTTCGCCGGCAGATCCGGCGCTGACTTCATCGCGATGTAGGCATTGGTGTTGGCCGGGTTGCCGACCACCAGCACCTTCACGTTGCGTGAGGCAACCTTGTTCAACGCGGCGCCCTGGGCGGTGAAGATCTTGGCGTTTTCGAGCAGAAGATCCTTGCGCTCCATGCCCGGGCCGCGCGGACGCGCACCGACGAGCAGGGCGACGTCGGCATCCTTGAATGCCACTTCCGCATCATCGGTGCCGATCACGCCGGCCAGCAGCGGGAACGCGCAATCTTCCAGCTCCATGATCACGCCCTTCAGCGCGGCCTGGGCCTTTTCCATCGGCAGTTCCAGCAGTTGCAGGATGACGGGCTGATCCTTGCCGAGCATTTCGCCGGAAGCAATGCGGAACAGCAGCGAGTAGCCAATCTGGCCGGCAGCACCGGTGACGGCAACGCGAACGGGAGTTTTCATGGGGAGGTCTCCAGGGGAACGGAGCGACACGCATGTGGAACGTGCCGCGTGGTTTCGTCAGGCTCGGTCGCGCCAGCCGGCGCAGTCACTCGGGATGCCGCACCCCGAGCCTGACGAGGGATGCGCAACCTGAAAACGGATGCGTCAGCCCAATTCGGCAAAGAACTCCCGGATGCGGCTTAATCCTTCGACGAGCTGGGAGTCGTTGCAGGTGTAGGAAATGCGCATCGCACGTGCCTCGCCGAAGGCCGAACCGGGCACGCAAGCCACGGCTTTGGCCTCCAGCAGCGCGGTACAGAAATCCACGTCGTTGCCGATCTTCGTGCCGCTGGGCGCATGCACGCGGCCGAAGGCCACGCTGATGTCGGGGAACACGTAGAACGCTCCTTCCGGGCGCGGGCAGCGCACACCCGGAATCTGCGCCAGTGCGGCCAGCACCAGATCGCGTTTTTTCTGGAACTCCGCGCATTTTTGCGTCGGCACATCCTGCGGCCCGCTCAATGCAGCGGCGGCGGCGGCGGCCACCACTTCCGGCAAGCTGGTGATGTGATTGGAATTGAGCGTGGTCAATGCCTGCGCAACGCTCTCCGGCGCAGCGGCAAAACCCGCGCGCCAGCCCGGCATGCCGTAGGTCTTGGAAAGCGAATCCACCACGATGGTGCGCTCACGCAGCTCCGGGCGGAAATGCAGCACGTTGTGATAGCCGATGCCGTCGAATACCAGCCGGTTGTAGATATCGTCCAGCACGATCCATGTATCCGGATGGCGCACCAGCACCTCGGCCAACGCCGCGATTTCCTCGCGGTGATAGACCATGCCGGTGGGGTTGGACGGATTGTTGAACAAGAACACCTTGGGCTTTTGTGCCAGCGCCGCGTCCAGTTGCGCGGGCGTGAGCTTGTAGTCACGCTCGGGCGGACATTCCAGGCGCAGGATGTTTGCGCCGACGAACTCGGCAATGTCGACGTAGGTGGTCCAGTACGGCGTGGCAAACGCGATGGTGTCACCCGGATCGAGCAGCGCTTCGGCCAGGTTGTAGAGCACCTGCTTGGCACCGATGCCCACGCAGAGATTGCGCCGGGTGTAACCGGAAAGCCCATTGCCTTCCAGATGACCGAGGAAGGCATCCAGCAGCGCATCGGCACCACGATTGGAACCGTACTGGCCGGAATCTTTTTCCAGCGCAGCGCGTGCGGCGGCATAAACGTGCTCGCCCGGCAGGAAGTTCGGTACGCCGATGGAGAAGTTGACCACGTCGCGCCCCTGCGCCTTCAGCGCCCTGGCCTTTTCGGCCACCAACATGATCGCGCTGGGCTTGGCGCGCCCCATACGCTGGGCCAGATGTGGCATCGACGTCGTCCTCGCTAGAAAAAATACCGGATGGGCCGGCCATTTTAGCCCGGATCAGGCCCTCACACCCCACCGGACGCTGTGTGTTTCGACCAAGGTTCAGTCCGCTGCCGCCACGCAAACAAAACGGGGATGGCACCCAGGCCATCCCCGTGTCGCACCTTGCGGTGGAAAAGCGCGTATCAGCCGCGATCGAGCGCTGCGTTCCACTGCGCCACGCGCTCCTTCTGCGCTTCCAGCAACGCGGAGGCATCGCCGACGATGCGAATGGTTTCGATGCTGTCGCCGCCTTGCACCGCATCCACGACCTTCTGGTCATCGGCGCTGACGACCTTGCCGAAGACGGTGTGCTTGCCATCCAGCCACGAGCACGGCACATGGGTGACAAAGAACTGGCTGCCATTGGTGCCGGGGCCGGCATTGGCCATCGACAGCACGCCACGCTCATGCCGCAACGCCGGGGTGCATTCGTCCTCGAAGCGATAACCGGGGCCACCGTTGCCGACGCCGTTCGGGCAACCGCCCTGGATCATGAAATCGGGAATCACGCGGTGGAAGGTAAGGCCATCGTAGAAACCGCGCTGGGCGAGATTCACGAAATTGGCCACGGTGACGGGCGTCTGCTCCGCCGTCAGGGTGAGATGGATGGTGCCGCGATTGGTAACGATTTCTGCACGCAGGTCGGACATGTCTGTTTCCTTGGGAATGGGTCGCGCATGGTAGCGCGACGGCGTCAGGCCGGCAGCAGCAAGCGCGCACGCAAGCCGCCGAGCGGGCTGCGCGCGAGCTCCAGGCGGCCTTCGTAGGTATCGGCGATATCGGCCGCGATCGCCAACCCCAGCCCGCTGCCCTCCACGCTTTCATCAAATCGCTGGCCGCGTCGTGCGGCACGAACCCGTTGCGCGTCGGAAAGCCCCGGGCCGTCATCATCAATGTCGATGATGACCTCGCCCGCCGCCATGCCCGCACTGATACGCACCCGGCTGCGGGCCCATTTGCCGGCGTTGTCCATCAGATTGCCGAGCATTTCCTCCAAATCCGTGACCTCGCCGCGCCAGTGCACGTCATTTGGAACCTGCATTTCCCAATGCAGGCCGCGGGCGGCGTGCAATTGCTGCATCAACCCAAAAAGGCCCGACAACGGCTGCGCGACCGCGATGCGACGACGCTCGCCTGCGCCGCTGCCGGCACGCGCGAGATGGCGGTCGATCAGCCGCGTCATGTCCTGCACCTGGCGCTGCACCTGCATTGACGGCACGGAAGCATCGGCATCGGCATCACTGCGCAACAGCGCCAACGGTTTTTTCAGCGCGTGCGCCAGATCGGCAGCGTGGCTGCGGGCACGCGCAACGATGCGTGCGTTGCGGGCGAGCAGGTCGTCCAACTCGGCGGCAAGCGGATCCAGATCCGGGCCGAAACCGCTGCCAAGGCGCTCGCGCTCGCCGTCCTTGACCTGTCCAAGCGCTTGGCGCAGGCGTGCAAGCGGACGCAGGCCGACGCGCGCCTGGATCACCGCCGTCGACACCATCGCCAGCAGCAGGAAGGCGAAAATCATCGCGAGCAAGCGATCGAAGCTGCGCAGTTCGGCCAGCACCGGATCGGCCGGGCCGTAGACTTCCAGACGCACTTTCTCTCCCGCCAGCGTCACCTCCTGCACGATTCCCAGCAAAGCTTCGTCACGCGGCCCGCGTGCCGCCAGGCCATGCCCGCCCGTTGCGCGCATCTCGCTTACGTCGGCATCCCAGAGCGAGCGCGAACGCAATGCCGTGCTTGCGCCACTCAAGCGCCAGTACCAGCCGGAAAAGATGCGGCTGAACTCGTCGCCGCTGCGTGGCTCGATGTAGAGCAGCGGCGCGGCGCCGGATTGCGGCGCAGGCGAGGATGTCGGCGAAAACCGCGCGATCAGCATGTCGGCGCGTTCGCTCAGGCGCTGCTCGAAACCGTGCCGCATCGCGGCGTGCAGCCCCGAACGCAACAGCCAGCCGCCCGCCAATGCGATGCAACAGGCACAGAACACACCGAGCAGGATCAGGCGTCCGGCCAAACCCTGCGGCATCATGGCGCAGCTTCGGCGAGGCGGAAGCCCAGGCCACGCTCGGTGCGGATCAACGGATGACCGAGCTTTTTTCGGATGCGGCCGATCAGCACGTCCACGGTGTTGGAATCGGGCTCCAGATCGCGCTGGTAGACGTGTTCGGCAATCTCGCTGCGACTGACGATCTGGCCGGCGTTGTGCATCAGATAGGAAAGGATGCGCTGCTCCTGTGCGGTGAGCTGGAGCGGCGCATCATCAATGAAGAAGCGCGAGTTCACCGTGTCATGACGCAGCGGCCCGACACGCAACACGGTGTCGGCATGTCCCCGCACGCGCCGCAACAAAGCGCGCAAGCGCAGCACCACTTCTTCCAGTTGGAAAGGCTTGGTCAGATAGTCGTCGGCACCGGCACCAAAGCCTGCGAGTTTGTCGCTCCAGCGATTGCGCGCGGTCAGGATCAGCACCGGGAAATCGCATCCTTGCTCGCGCCAGTGGCGGATCAGTGAAACCCCATCGCAGCCGGGCAGGCCAAGATCCACCACCGCGGCATCGTAACTTTCCGTGGCACCGAGGAATTCGGCTTCACTGCCATCTGCGCAGATTTCCGGCAACAACCCGGCCTGCTGGATCACCTGCGCGATGCGCTGCGCCAGTTGCGCATCGTCCTCGACGATGAGCACGCGCATCAGTCCGCATCCTCGCGCAGCACCTCGCCGCTGAAGGCGTCGACATGCAAGGTGGTGATGTCGCCATCCAGGCTCTGAATCTCGAACTCGTAGTACTGGCTTCCGTCGGGGCTGCGCTCCAGTTCGCCTTCCAGCACCACGCCCCGATAGCGCTTCAACACGCCTCCCAGCGCCTCGGGCATGGGAAGCATGCGGCTCAAATCGGCATCACGCGCGGCGTCGCGGCTGATGCTGCCATCGTGCGGATCCACGCTCACCTGAAGATGCGTGCCATCCGTGCCGGCCACTTCCACCCAATACAGGCCGTGCTCAAATTCGACATCGATGACATGGCCCGGATAGGCCTCCAGCACGTGCCGCAACAGCACTGGCAGGGAAAGGAATGCGCGAGCATCGACGCCTTCGGTTTCCAGGATTTTTCCGGTGGCGCCATCCACCTTGATTTCCAGCTTGCGCCGCTCCGGGCTCAGCAGCTCGATTTCGTAGACGTAACGCCCGCCGCTGCGACGTTCCAGATCCACTTCCACCACCCTTCCGGGATAGCGCGCCTGCACCGCAGCGATGATTTCGGCCAGCGGCCGCAAGCGGCCTTCTTCAACCGCACGCCGTACCGATGCCTGCTCGTCGGCGGCGGCAGTGGAAAGCGGCAGCAACAGGAGGAACAACCATTTTTTCATGCGGCCATGCTCGAACCGGAGCAGTAAATGCTTCGTTAACAGCGCCATCAAAACCCGTTTATGCAGGCCAACGCAAAGTGCACGCCGTCGGCACCTGCCGATCTCTCGCCACAAAGAAGGAGTTTCACCATGCGTCGCACCACCCTCCTCGCCGCCGCCATGTCCCTTGCCCTTGGCGTGCCGTTCGCATCTTCTGCGCAACCGGCACCGGATGCCAGCATCGCATTGCAACGCATTGCTGCTGCCGGCCATGTGGCCCCCTATGAACTGGAATATCGCCACGGCTACTGGACAGCCGAAGCCACCACTGCCGAAGGCCTGCGCGTGGATCTGCTGGTCGATCCGGACAGCGGCGAAGTGTTGACCTTCGATTCGCGCGGCACCGGCGCAATCTCGTCCGCGGAAGTTCGCCAGATCGTTTTGGCTGCCGGTTACACCCGGGTTTCCGATATCGAGTTCGACGACGGCTTCTGGGAAGCTGAAGCCGTGGATGCGTATGGTCGCGAAATCGACCTGGTTCTGCATCCGGTCACTGGCGAAATCCTGACTGCTCCGAGCGACCCGGCAGGCGCCACGCCGCTGACCTCCGCGGAGATCAACACCAAGCTCACCGCCGCCGGTTACAGCCGAATCCGTGACCTGGAATATGACAACGACGGCTACTGGGAAGCGGATGCCATCAATGCACGCGGCCAGCGTGTGGAGCTTCGGATCGATGCGTACTCCGGCGCGGTGATTCGCGAAGAACTGGACGATTGATCAAGCCCCACCTCGAAGAAAAGCCGCGTCTAGACGCGGCTTTTCTTTTTCCATCACGCGTCGCACTTCCCTCCGCATCACATCGCGCTTGCCGGGCACATCTGCGGCATGCGGCACCAAGCTCGTCAAACACCCGTATCTGCGACAGATGAAGAGTCAGGCCGAAGCCGGCTCGCTGGGTGCCGAGGTGCGGATCAAATGATCGAACGCGGCGAGTGCGGCGGTCGCGCCGCCACCCACGGCCACCACGATCTGCTTGTACGGCGCCGTGGTGACATCGCCGGCGGCGAACACGCCGGGCACGCTGGTGCGACCGTGTGCGTCAATGACGATCTCGCCTCGCGCAGACAACGCCACGCCACTGTCCTTGAGCCAATCGGTGACGGGCAACAAGCCGATCTGCACGAAGATGCCGGCCAATTCCAGCGTGCGTGACTCACCACTGGCGCGATCGGTATATGTCAGACCAGTCACCTTGCTGCCATCGCCCAGAACTTCCGTGGTCTGTGCATGACGGATCACTTCGACGTTGGGCATGCTATAGAGCTTGCGCTGCAACACGGCATCGGCGCGCAGTTCGGGCATGAACTCGATCAAGGTCACATGATCCACCACGCCAGCCAGGTCGATCGCCGCTTCCACACCCGAGTTGCCGCCACCGATCACCGCCACCTTCTTGCCCTTGAACAAGGGACCATCGCAGTGCGGGCAGTAGGTCACGCCCTTGGTGCGGTATTCCTGCTCACCGGGCACGCCCATGTCGCGCCAACGCGCACCGGTGGCCAGAACCACGGTCTTGCCGGTGAGCGTGCCGCCATTTTCGAACTGCACGGCGATGCCATCCGGGCCCGGCACCAGCTTCGCGGCGCGCTGGCGATTCATCACGTCCACGTCGTATTCGCGCACATGCTCTTCCAGTGCCGCGGCCAACCTCGGGCCTTCGGTTTCCTTCACCGAGATGAAGTTCTCGATGGACAGCGTATCGAGCACCTGCCCGCCGAAACGCTCGGCCGCGACACCGGTACGGATGCCCTTGCGTGCGGCATAGATCGCCGCGGCAGCACCGGCAGGACCACCACCGATCACCAGCACGTCGAACGCGGCCTTGGCGTCGAGCTTCCCGGCTTCGCGCGCATCCGAATCGGTGTCCAGGCGCGCGACGATTTCCGCCACATCCATACGGCCCTGGCCGAAGCGCTCGCCGTTGAGAAAGATCGTCGGCACCGTCATCACTTCGCGTGCTTCCACCTCCTCGGGGAAGTACGCACCATCGATGGCGACGTGGCGGATGCGCGGGTTCAGCACGCTCATCAGGTTCAAGGCCTGAACCACGTCCGGGCAGCTCTGGCAGGACTGGGAGAAATACGTCTGGAACGTGAAGTCACCATCCAGTGCCTTCACCTGTTCGATGATTTCCGCCTCCACCTTGGGCGGATAGCCACCGACCTGAAGCAAGGCCAGCACCAACGAGGTAAATTCATGCCCCATCGGCAGGCCGGCAAAGCGCAAGGAGATGTCCTGGCCGGGGCTGGTCAGTGCGAACGACGGCGTGTGCACGCTGTCGTCCTTGCCCACTTCCAGCGTGATGCGCGCGGATGCGGCCACGATGTCATCCAGCAGACCGCGCACCTCGGCAGAAGCAGCCCCATCGTCGAGCGAAGCGACGATGTGGATCGGGCGCACGATGCGCTCCAGATAAGCAGCCAATTGGGTCTTGAGAACGTCGTCCAGCATGGTGCGACTCCTTTGTTCAGGGTGAGCGAAAGCGTGACGGCCGATGCATCGGACGCCGGAAATGAGGTGTGGGAACAAATCCGAAACGCCGCACGCCGCGCCTTGGATTTGTTCCCACCCTCGCAATGCGAGGATGGGAACGATGCCGCGTTGTGATCAGATCTTGCCGACCAGATCCAGCGACGGCGCGATGGTCTTGGCGCCTTCCTTCCACTTGGCCGGGCACACTTCACCCGGATGGGCGGCGGTGTACTGGGCTGCCTTGAGCTTGCGCAGCGTCTCGGAGACGTCGCGAGCGATCTCGTTGGAGTGGATTTCAAGCGTCTTGATGATGCCTTCCGGATTGATCACGAAGGTGCCACGCAGGGCCAGGCCTTCTTCAGCAATGTGCACGCCGAAGGCATTGGTCAGCTGATGGGTCGGGTCGCCGACCAGCGGGAACTTGGCCTTGCCCACGGCGGGCGAGGTTTCGTGCCACACCTTGTGCGAGAAGTGGGTATCGGTGGTGACGATGTAGACCTCCGCGCCCATCTTCTGGAACTCGGCGTAATTGTCCGCCGCGTCCTCGATTTCGGTCGGGCAGTTGAAGGTGAAGGCTGCCGGCATGAAGATCAGAACCGACCACTTGCCCTTCAGGCTCGCGTCGGTGACTTCGATGAACTTGCCGTTATGGAAGGCGTTGACCTTGAACGGCTGAACCTGAGTGTTGATGAGGGACATGACATGACTCCTTTGGGAGGTTGGGGGTGAAGGCAAGAGGTGCTCACGCACCATCAGCAGGTCATTCTAGGGGGTTGCCATCAATAGGTAAAATTGATTGTTGGAATCGTTTCGATATACAAAAACTATCGACTGTCGTTTCCGCCACCCGCCTCTCCATGTGGTGTCCGCACTCCCTGAACACAAGGCACAACATCGGCACGTGCGCTGCGACGCGCAGCGACGTATAATGCGCCGCAGCATGAGAACTACCCGCGCGGACGATCACTGATCGCCCGCGCTTTCGTGTTCCCGCCGAATATCCTGAACCCTTCCCTTCAGCCAACGGCCCGTCTTCTCGACCTGCCTCTCATAGCCCGTGCCCATGTCCATCGATAATCTCCGCAACATCGCCATCGTCGCCCACGTTGACCACGGCAAGACCACTCTCGTCGATTGCCTGCTCAAGCATTCCGGCACCCTGAACGAACGCACCGTCCTGGCCGAGCGCGTGATGGACAGCAACGATCAGGAAAAGGAACGCGGCATCACCATCTTGGCCAAGAACACCGCCATCTCCTGGCGCGGCAACCGCATCAACATCGTCGACACCCCCGGCCACGCCGATTTCGGTGGCGAAGTGGAGCGCGTGCTGTCGATGGTCGACTCGGTGCTGCTGCTGGTCGACGCGATGGACGGCCCGATGCCGCAGACACGATTCGTCACCCAGAAGGCATTCTCGATGGGCTTCAAGCCGATCGTGGTGATCAACAAGGTGGATCGCCCCGGCGCGCGTCCGGAATGGGTCGTCGAACAAGTCTGGGATCTGTTCGACCGCCTCGGCGCCACGCCCGAGCAGATGGATTTCCCGATCGTCTACGCCTCCGGCCTGAACGGCTACGCCGGCCTTACCGATGATGTGCGCTCGGGCGACATGACGCCGCTGTACGAGGCCATCATGCAGCACGTGCCGAAGCCGCCGGTGGATCAGGAAGGCCCGTTCCAGATGCGCATCAGCCAGCTGGACTACAACAACTTCGTCGGCGTGATCGGCATCGGCCGCATCCAGCGCGGCACGCTGAAGAAGAACATGCCGGTCGCCGTGATCGATCGCGAAGGCAAGAAGCGTCAGGGCAAGATTTTGCAGGTGCTGGGCTTCATGGGGCTTGAGCGCATCGAACAGGACAGCGCCGAGGCCGGCGACATCGTCGCCATTTCCGGCATCCAGGAGCTGACCATCTCCGATACGGTATGCGCGCTGGACACGCCCGAGGCACTGCCCGCGCTGACGGTCGACGAGCCGACCATCTCGATGACTTTCCAGGTCAACAACTCGCCGTTCGCCGGCAACAAGGATCTTTCCGGCGGCAAGTTCCTGACCAGCCGCCAGCTCAAGGATCGTCTGGAGCGCGAAACCGTGCACAACGTCGCGCTGAAGGTCGAGCAGCTCGAAGACGCCGACAAGTTCCTCGTTTCCGGCCGTGGCGAACTGCACCTGTCGGTGCTGATCGAGAACATGCGTCGCGAGGGTTTCGAACTGGCGGTATCGCGCCCGGAAGTGATCATCAAGGAAATCGACGGCCAGTTGATGGAGCCGATCGAACAGCTCGTCGTGGACGTGGAGGAAGTCCATCAGGGTGGCGTGATGGAAAAGCTCGGCATCCGCAAGGGTCAGCTCAAAGGCATGGAGCCGGATGGCAAGGGCCGCGAGCGCCTCGAATACCAGATTCCGGCGCGTGGCCTGATCGGCTTCCAGAACGAATTCAAGACCCTGACGCAAGGCTCGGGCCTGCTGTTCCACGTGTTCGATCACTACGGCCCGAAGGAACAAGGGCCGATTGCCAAGCGCATCAACGGCGTCATGATTGCCAATGCCGCCGGCACCACGCCCGCCTATTCGCTCGGGCCGTTGCAGGAGCGCGGCAAGCTGTTCGCCGCCGAAGGCGACAATGTCTATGAAGGCCAGCTGGTGGGTATCCACTCCAAGGACAATGACCTCACCGTCAATGCCATCAAGCCGAAGCCGCTGACCAACATGCGCGCCTCGGGCAAGGACGATGCCATCCAGCTCACCCCGGCGATCAAGTTCTCGCTGGAGCAGGCGCTGGATTTCATCGACGACGATGAATTGGTGGAAATCACCCCCAAGGAAATCCGCCTGCGCAAGAAGCACCTGACCGAGAACGATCGCAAGCGCGCCTCACGCGCCGCCTGATCCACCGCGCATCATTCGCAACATCCGGCCCCGCATGCGGCAGCGCATGCGGGGTTTTTCATGTCGCATTTCCTTGCGGCGCGCCGCCCTTCGAGCCGCCTCGCCGTGAAAACGGCGTTCTGCCGTTTTTTCATGGCTGCTCCAGCGCCAGCAACATGCGCTTGCGATCCAGTCCGCCGGCATAACCGGTGAGCGAGCCGTCACTGCCGAGCACGCGATGACAGGGCACGATCACGCTGATGGGGTTTCTTCCCACCGCCGCCGCAACCGCACGCACGGCACTAGATCGCCCCAGCGAGGCGGCCAATGCGCCGTAGCTGCTGGTGGCGCCGAATGGCAAGACCAGAAGCGCCCGCCATACCGATTGCTGGAACGCCGTGCCGTGCGACAAATCCAGCGCAATGTCGAAGATGCGGCGCTTCCCGGCGAAGTACTCGCGCAACTGCCGTACCGTTTCATCCAGCAGCGGATGCCGTGGCGTCGACGCACGCACCGGCAACTCCGGAAAGTGTTTTTGCCCATCGAACCACAGCCCGCGCAAACCACCGGCACCGGCCGCCAGAGTGACGCCGCCCAATGCGGTATCGCAACGCATGATTTGATCTGCCTCGGAAAAACCTTGCGGACACATGCTTCACCTTCCTGTCGAATCGAAGTATCCCTGCCAGGCGCGCAGCACCGCATAGCCGCGCCACGGCTGCCATGACCGCGCGCGCACCACGGCGGCACCGGCCGAAGCCACGCCCAATGCCTTGCGGAGCGCCACATCACCGGCGGGAAACGCATCCGGCCAGCGCAGCGCACGCAAGGCGATGTACTGCGCCGTCCAGTCACCGATACCGGGCAAGGCACGCAACGCCGCCAGCGTCGCGGGCACGTCATCTCCAGCTTGCAGATTCAAGCGCCCGCCCAGCACCGCATCGGCCACGGCACGAATCGCCGCCTGACGCTGGCGCACGATGCCAAGTGCGCCGAGTCGATCCTCGCTGGCGTCGCGCAATGCCTGCGGCGTCGGAAAGTGTCGCGTCAGTTCCGGGAACGGCGTTGTTGCCGGCTCACCCAGGGCCGCCACCAATCGCGACAACAACGTGCGCGCCGCTGCCACGCTCACTTGCTGGCCGACAATGGCCTGCACGGCCAACTCGAATCCATCGAGCGTGCCGGGCACACGCATCCCGGCTGTGCCGGGAAAATCACGGCACAAGGCTGCATCGATCGTCCCTGGATCGGCATCCAGATCGAACCATCCTCGCACCCGCTCGATCAGCACCGGCAAACATCCGGCAAAAGACGGCGCCACTCGTATCTGCATCCGACAGTGGGCCGGCTCGAAGCGCGCCTCGACCCAACCCACGCCCGCCTTCGGCAATCGCGACGTGCGCGCGATGCGCATGGCATCGGCATCGACCGTCTCCACGCCTGCCAGCGCACGCGCTGCGAAGAACGCCAGCAGGCCCATCGCATCGAACGGCGGCCGCCAGCCCAATCGCAGAACAATGCCCTCTCCATCCGCACGCTCGGCACGGCGCCCGCGCAACGCACGTGGATTGAGGCCATACGCCGCCAGAAATGCCGCATTGAAGCGTCGCACGCTGGCAAACCCGCTCACCAATGCCACCTGCATCACCGGCAATGAGGTATCCATGAGCAATTGCTTGGCGAGCAACAACCGCCGGGTCTGGACGTATTGGATCGGCGTGACGCCGAAATGCGTCTGGAACACCCGGCGCAGGTGTCGATCGGAAATACCCAGTCGCGCTGCCAGCTTGGTTGCATCGACCCCGCCATCACTCCACGCCTCCGAAGTGTCGATCAGGCGCGCTGCCTGCGTCGCCAGCACCTCTGTTGCATCTTCGCTCGACCAAGCTCGCAACAGCGGCGCCAATTCGGGCCGGCAGCGCAAGCATGGCCTGAACCCTGCTGCCTCGGCCTGAGCCGCATGTCGGAAAAATCGGCAGTTCTCCCGACGCGGCGCACGTACCCGACAAATCGGCCGGCAATAGATTCCGGTGCTGGTCACGGCAGTAAAGAATTTTCCATCGAAACGGGCATCATGCGATTGCATCGCGCGGTAGCACGCCTGCGCATCAAGTGGCATCGAAGCGGTCGTCGCAGAAGCGGAGTTGTCGGGCATGGGCACATCATAGGCCGGCAGCGACGCAAGACTGGCCGTTTTCGGACACCGATTCAGGCGCGCATTCCAGCCCCCTGGCTGTAGCATCACGACCTCGCCATTCCCGGGCAAAGGCTCGCGCATGCTCCGCTTCATTCAATCTGCCGCACTGCTGGCCCTGCTGCTGGCGAGCATCCCTGCCCTGGCCAAACCAGCGCGCTTCGAGCTAGACC
>JAEXRB010000388.1 GCA_023438325.1 Pseudomonadota bacterium
GCCCAAAGCGGAGGCGCCGAGGCGCGTGATGAAGCCGTCGGACACCTGCGCCCAGGCAAACAGACCCACCGCAACGAAGGCCACGAGCTTCACCAGCGATTCCAGCGCCACCGCCAGCATCAAGCCGTGGTGATGCTCCGTGGCATCAATCTGGCGGGTGCCGAAAAGGATGGAGAACACGGCCAGAAGCACCGCCAGATAGAACGCCGGCTCGCGCAACGGTGCCAGCGGGCCGCTATGGCCGATGCCACTCATCACCTCGATGCTCATCGCACCGGCCTTGAACTGGAGCGCGATGTAAGGCACGGCGGCGATCAGCGCGATCACGGTGACCAGCGCCGCCAATCCTTGGGATTTACCGTAGCGGCTGCCGATGAAATCGGCGATGGACGTGATGTTCTGCTCGTGCGCTACCTGTACCAGCCGTTTCAACAGCCCGATGCCAAACAAGAACAGCAGGATCGGGCCGAGATAGATCGGCAGAAATCCCCAGCCGGAAGACACCGTCGTGCCGACGGCGCCGTAGAACGTCCACGAGGAGCAATACACCGCCAGCGCCAGACTGTAGACGATGGGGCGCAGCGCCAGACGTTCGGGATAGAGCGGTCGACGATCGCCGAAATACGCCACCGTGAACAGCAGCGCTACATAAACCAGCGAGACGCACAGCAGGACCCAACCTGCGACCATCGGAAAGCCTCCCTCGTTCGTGCACCAGGCCCCTGATCCATGCCGCAAAGGCACGCGAGCGCCCGGCGATGGTAGCGCGAGCGATGGGGCTAGATGCGGTAGGCGATGAGCTTCATCACGCCGGACATGAAACGCATCAGGCCCGGAATCGGCGGCGGCAACGTGCGCGCGCCGGCGGCCTGGGCGCTATCGGCATGACGGGCCTCGTCTTCCTTCATCGACAGAAGAATTGCACGGCTGCGATCGTCCTGTGGCGGCAGGGTTTCCAGGTGTTCGTCCAGATGCGCCTCGACCTGCCGCTCGGTTTCCACCACAAAGCCCAGATTCCAGCCATCGCCGCGCCATCCCGCCAGCGCGCCGAGGGTGTAGCTGGCCGCGTACCAGAATGGATTGAAAACGCTCGGGCGTGCATCGAGTTCGAGCAGGCGCGCATGGCACCAGGCCAGGTGGTCGGCTTCCTCTTGGGCTGCGTGCTGAAGGTGCTCACGCGTGGCCGCATCACGCGCCACCGCCGCCTGGCCCACGTACAGGGCCTGGGCGCAGACTTCGCCGGTGTGGTTGATCCGCATCAGCCCGGCCGCATGACGGCGCTGCGCCGCATCCATTTCAGCCTGCGGCAGATCGCCCGCGGGATTGGCACGTTGTGCCGCAGCCACGCCAGCCAGGGACGAGGACAGGGCGTGATCCAGGCGCATCAAGGCGCGATCGAGTGGCGAATAATGCCGGGTCAGGGACATGGCGACATCCTGCGGGCGTGGGCCGGAAGCGCCATTGTAATGGCCGTGATGAATGCGCAAGCGTGCTGGTGTCGGGCCCGGCTTGGCGTTGTCGAAGACATGCGCTATCATGACCGGCCCGGTCGGCTGGCGACATCGCCCGCTGCGGATCGCAGGGCCACGCCCCGCCATTCCCCCGATAGCTTTTACGCCGCATGGTTGCGAAGGTCGAAATGACCCGCTATCATTCCGCGTCTTTCGTCTTGCTTTTTGCAAGCCACCAGATTTTTTCCGAGAAGCCGTCATGAAGACCTTCAGCGCCAAGCCCGAAACCGTCAAGCGCGACTGGTACGTGGTCGACGCCAGCGGTAAGACGCTGGGCCGCCTGTGCTCCGAGATCGCTACCCGCCTGCGCGGCAAGCACAAGCCCGTTTACACCCCGCACGTGGATACCGGTGACTACCTCGTCGTGATCAACGCCGAGAAGATTCATGCCACCGGCAACAAGCTTCAGGACAAGAAGTACCACCGTTTCACCGGCTACATCGGCAACCTCAAGACCGAAAGCCTCGGTCAGGCGCTGGATCGTCATCCCGAGCGCGTGATCGAGACCGGCGTGAAGGGCATGCTGCCGAAGAACCCGCTGGGCCGTGCGATGTTCCGCAAGCTCAAGGTCTATGCCGGCCCGAACCATCCGCACACCGCCCAGCAGCCGCAAGTGCTGGACATCTGAGTAAATGACCATGGCACTCCAGCAGAACTACGGCACCGGCCGTCGCAAGTCCTCTTCCGCCCGCGTGTTCCTGCGTCCGGGTTCGGGCACGATCACGATCAACCAGCGTCCGCTTGACCAGTTCTTCGGTCGCGAAACCGCTTGCATGATCGTGCGTCAGCCGCTTGAACTGACGCAGCTGACCGAAAAGTTCGACGTGATTGCCACGGTCGAAGGCGGTGGCACCACCGGTCAGGCTGGCGCGATCCGTCTGGGTCTGGCGCGTGCATTGGTCGAATACGATGAAAGCCTGAAGGGCGACCTGCGCCGCGCCGGCTTCATGACGCGCGATGCGCGCGAAGTGGAGCGCAAGAAGGTCGGTCTGCACAAGGCTCGCCGCGCTACGCAGTTCTCCAAGCGCTAACAGAACAAAAAGCTGCATAGCCCCGTCGCCAAGCGGTAAGGCACCTGACTCTGACTCAGGCATTCGGTGGTTCGAATCCATCCGGGGCTGCCACTTTAGAAAGACCTGCCGCAAGGCGGGTCTTTCTTTTTTTGGGCTTGGCCACATGCTGATCGCCTTCAACAAACCCTATGGCGTGCTTTGCCAGTTCACTGATCGCAGCGTTCCGCCGCGTCCGACGCTGGCCGGCTTCGGTCTGCCAGCGGATGTCTATGCCGCAGGTCGGCTGGATTTCGATTCTGAAGGGCTGTTGCTGCTGACCGATGACGGCCATCTCGCGCACCATCTGACCGATCCACGTCACCACGAAGAGAAGACCTATCTGGTGCAAGTGGAGGGTGAACCCGACCGAACCGCGCTTGAGGCATTGTGCCGTGGCGTGGTGCTCAAGGATGGCCTGACCAAGCCGGCGCGCGCGCAACGCGTGGATGCGCCCGATGGGCTCTGGCCGCGCGATCCTCCCGTGCGCTTCCGCAAAACCGTGCCCGACAGTTTCATCGAACTGTCCATCCGCGAAGGACGCAACCGTCAGGTGCGTCGCATGACCGCCGCCGTTGGCCATCCCACATTGCGATTGGTGCGCCTTGCCATCGGCCCGTACAGGCTCGATGGTCTGATGCCGGGGCAGTGGCGCGAACTGCGCTGAAACAACGCGCCGCACCTACAATCGGCGCATGACCATCGCCCTACCTACCGAACTTTCTGCTGAACTTTCCGCCTTGCTCGGCCCGGAAGGCTGGCATACCGACGCGGCGACGCGGCGAGCGCATGGCGAGGACGATTCGCGCCAGTTCGCAATGCCAGAGGCTGTCGCCATTCCGCAAAATCGCGAACAGGTTGCCGCACTTGTGCGTGCCTGCCGCGTGCATTGTGTGCCGATCGTGGCGCGCGGTGCCGGCACGGGCACCGCCGCTGCTGCCGTGCCGTTCCGCGGCGGTGTGGTGGTGTCGTTTGCACGCATGAACCGGATACTCGACATCCAGCCTGGTAATCGCTGCGCCGTGGTCGAGCCGGGCGTATTGAATGGCGATCTGCAACAGGCGCTGCAATCGCATGGACTGTTTTGGCCACCGGACCCGTCGAGTTTCGAGCGATGCAGCATCGGCGGCAATCTCGCCACCAATGCCGGTGGCCCGCGTGCCGTGAAATACGGCGCCACGCGCGACAACGTGCTCGGCGTGGTGGCGATCACCGGCACGGGCGAGACCATCCGCTGCGGTGGCCCGTGGAGCAAGGACGCCACCGGATACGACCTCACACATCTGATCGTCGGCAGTGAAGGCACGCTGGCGCTGATCGTCGAAGCCACCCTGCGCCTGGTGCCGCGCCCGGCACAGCAGGCCGCATTGCGCGCGTTCTATCGCGATGCGTGCGCGGCCGCGGATGCCGTGTCGCGCCTGATGCGCCAGCCGCAGGTGCCGGCGATGCTGGAGTTCATGGACGCCCACACCATCGCGCTGCTTCGCCGCAACGGCAGCGATGTGCCTGATACGGGCGCGATGCTGCTGATCGAAGCCGATGGCGATGAGGACTCCTTGCCCATCGCACTCACGGCTCTGGGCGCAGTCGCCGAAGGCGATGGACTGCTGTCACTCGACGTGGCCCTCGATGGCCTCGCGCGCGATCGCCTCTGGGCCGCGCGCCGCGCATTGTCGCCTGCGCTGCGTTCCATCGCACCGGGCAAGATCAACGAGGATGTCGTCGTGCCGGTGTCGCGCATTCCCGATCTCGTCGCCGGCGTCGAAGCACTCGCCGCACGCAGCCACTTGCCCATCGTCACCTTCGGCCATGCCGGCAACGGCAACCTGCACGTCAACATCCTCTACCACCCCGACGATCCCGCCGAAACCACCCGCGCCCACGCCACCTTGCCGCAGGTCTTCGACCTCGTGCTCTCGCTCGGCGGCACGCTCTCGGGCGAACACGGCATCGGCACCGCCAAGCGCGATTACATGACCCGTGCGTTCGATGCGCCGACGCTGGTGGCGATGCGTGCGGTAAAGGCCGCGCTCGACCCGGACGGCATCCTCAATCCGGGGAAGGTGTTGCCGGAGGTGGGCTGAGTTCTCAATCCGCGCTCAACACCCGCACCATGCACAGGTAATCGGCCAGCGGCATCATGCCCATCTGTGCGCGGCGCGCATCAACGTTGGTTTCATCCTCGATGGGCGAGGGTTCCAGCCCGTTTTTACCCATCTGGAACTGGCTGCCGTAGCGCTGCGACTTTCCTTGCCTGAGCAGCACGCGATCGGTGAGCAGGGCGATCTTCTGGCCGTCGATGCCTTGCGGGATCGCGTTGGGCGGGGTCATCGTGTCGAGCACACGCTCCTGTAACGTCACATCATCAGCGTGTTGCACCAGCAGCCACGCAGTGGCGACGCCATCCGTGCCCACCAGGGCAGCCGTTGGAAAGCCGTGCTCGGCGATGATTTCGCGGATGCGCACGAGGTTCCTCGCATCCACGTGGATATCGACGGAGGCACCTGTGCGAACATCTTGATCGGCTTTTCCCATCGCCAGCAGTTCATCTCGTAATGCGGGCAATGATGGCGGAGCCTCGGGTACTTGCGCTGTGGGTTTGTCGCGCTTCTGCTTGCCGGCAAACTCGGCGACACCGGAACACTGGCGGAACACTTCCGCCATCTCCGGGTCATCCGTTTCTTCAGTGGGTGTTGCGATTGCCTGTCCACATGGCAGCGCAACAGCGAGCCACAGACACCATGCGAAACCGATGTGCCGTTGCATCTGGTGTCTCACGAATTGGAAAACTGCTCGAACACCTGCTGCCCAGTCATCGTCGGCGTGTCATTGGCGAGCGCGTAGAAATCCGGCTTCTCGTCGATGAATATCTGGCTGGCGAGGCGGAGCGGCTCATCCTGGAACAGCCCTGCCGGAAGGATGTACTCGTCCGAAGGCAGCAGGTGATAGAACAGATGCGTGCCGCAGGTGGCGCAGAAGCCGCGTTCGGCCCAGTCCGAGGAGCGATATGCAGTGGGTGTTGCGCCAACGAACTGCACGCTGGCATCGCAATGCACCGCGAACATTGGGCCGCCCGACCAGCGCCGGCACATCGCGCAATGGCACAGGCCGACATCGTGCTGATCCGGTGCCACGACTTCGATGGCACCACACAGGCAAGTCCCTTTCATGCGCTTCTCCGCAGATGGGTGGCGATTACTTCTTCTTCGGAATGTAGAGGTCGGTGATCGTGCCCTCATACACCTCCGCCGCCATCGCCACCGATTCGCTCAGGGTGGGATGCGGGTGGATAGTCGCGCCGATGTCGCCGGCTTCGGCACCCATTTCGATGGCGAGGGCGACTTCGGCGATGAGGTCGCCTGCGTGCGGGCCGACGATGCCGCCGCCGATGACGCGGTGGGTGGCTTCGTCGAACAGGAGTTTGGTGAAGCCTTCGGTGCGGCCGATGCCGATGGCGCGACCTGAGGCGGCCCATGGGAACTTGCCGACGCCGACCTTCAAGCCCTTGGCCTTGGCTTCGGTTTCCGTGACGCCCACCCATGCGATTTCAGGGTCCGTATAGGCCACGGACGGAATCACGCGCGCCACCCATTCACGTTTTTCACCCGCAGCCACTTCCGCCGCGAGCTTGCCTTCGTGCGTGGCCTTGTGCGCGAGCATCGGGTTTCCGACCAGATCACCGATGGCGAAGATGTGCGGCACATTGGTGCGCATCTGCGCGTCCACCGGAATGAAGCCGCGCTCGGTGACGTTGACGCCGGCCTTGTCCGCCGCGATTTTCGCGCCGTTGGGTGCGCGACCGACGGCCACCAGCACGCGGTCGTAATCGCCGCTTTCCAATTCCGGCTTCTGACCTTCCACGGCGCTCTCGAAGCCCACCGTGACCGCCTTCTTGCCGGCCTTGACGGTAGCAGCCCTGGTTTTGAGATGCACGGCGACGCCCTGTTTTTTCAGGCGATCAGCCAGTGGCTTGACCAGATCCTTGTCGGCACCTGGCATCAGTTGATCCATGAACTCGACCACGGTCACGTCGCTGCCGAGGGCGCGATACACCGTGGCCATTTCCAGCCCGATGATGCCGCCACCGACGACCAGCAGGCGCTTGGGAATGTCGGCCAGCTCCAGCGCATCGGTGGAATCCATGATGCGCGGGTCGTCCCACGGGAAGTTCGGCAGTTTCACCGCCTGCGAACCGGCAGCGATGATGGCCTGCTCGAAACGCAGCAATTGTGTCTTGCCATCGGCGCCGCTGATTTCCAGTTCGTGCGGTGAAACGAAGGTGGCGGTGCCTTCGACAACTCGCACTTTGCGTTGCTTCGCCATGCCGGCCAGGCCCTTGGTGAGCTGGCCGACGACCTTTTCCTTGTAGCCGCGCAGGCCATCGAGCGCGATCTTCGGTGGGGCAAAGGTCACGCCGAAGTCAGCCGCATGCTGGGCCTCATCGATCACGGCGGCAGCGTGCAGCAGCGCCTTGGACGG
>JAEXRB010000008.1 GCA_023438325.1 Pseudomonadota bacterium
GCCCAGAGCGGCGCAGGTCATCAGCACGCTGGAGCCGCCTGAAGAAATCAACGGCAAGGTCAGGCCCTTGGTCGGCAGCAGTCCGAGATTCACGCCAATGGAAACGAATGCCTGCAGCCCGATCCACAACGCCACGCCGAACGCGCAGTAGCCGGCGAACGGACGCTTGGCTTCCATCGCCGCCAGCCCCAACCAGAACGCACGCCCGACCAGGAGCGCGAACAATCCGATGATCACCATCACGCCGAAGAAACCCGTCTCCTCCGCAATCACCGCGAAGATGAAATCGGTGTGCGCCTCGGGCAGGAAGGAAAGTTTCTGGATGCTTGAACCCAAGCCCACGCCGCCCCACTCACCGCGCCCGATGGCGATCAACGCCTGAGTCAGCTGAAAGCCCTCATCGAACGGTTTGGCCCATGGATCCAGAAAGGACGTCAGGCGGCGCACGCGATATGGCTCGCTCATCGCAATCAAGGCCATCACCGGCAGCAGGATCAGAGCCGGCGCGACCAGATTCATGATCCGAACCCCGCCCAGAAACACCATTCCGCCGACGATGGCGCAAATCAGCAACGCCGAGCCGAAGTCCGGCTGCAACAACAGCAGCATCACCGTCACGCCCGCAATTGCGAGCGGCTTCATCAGGCCCCACCACGTGTTCTGCACCTGCTCGCGATGACGCACCAGATAACTCGCCAGCCAGACGATCAGGAACACCTTGACCGCCTCCACCACCTGGAACTTGAACAATCCGAAATTCAGCCAGCGCCGTGCGCCGTTGACTTCCCAACCGATGCCCGGCAGCAGCACCAGCACCAACAAGACGATGGACAGTGGCAGCAACCATTGCCCCTGACGTTCCATCGTGCGCAGCTCCACCCGGCTCAACACCAGCGCGAGAAGCAGGCCGGCGCCCAGATGTACGAGGTGGCGCACGAGGAAATAAGACGTCCCCACATGCAGGCGCTCGGTCACGCCAATGGAACTGGATGCCACCATCACCACGCCGATGGCGATCAGTGCCATCACCGTGCCGATGAGGCAAGCGTCGTAACGCCCCTCGATCTCGCCGTATCGGAAAGCCTGCCTGGAGAATGCCTGTTTGACGTTGTCGGGAATCATCAGCGCACCTTCAACGTCGCCAGGCCAATGAGCACGAGCACCACGCTGATGATCCAGAAACGCACGATCACACGCGGCTCCGGCCAGCCTTTCAGCTCGAAGTGATGGTGGATGGGCGCCATGCGGAAGATGCGCTTGCCGGTGAGTTTGAAACTGGCCACCTGCGCCATCACCGAGAGCGTCTCGATGACGAAGATGCCGCCCATGATCACCAGCACCAGCTCCTGCCGCACGATCACCGCAATGGCACCCAGCGCCGCACCCAGCGCCAGCGCGCCGATATCGCCCATGAACACCATTGCCGGGTAGGTGTTGAACCACAAAAATCCCAGACCGGCACCGCAGATGGCGGCACAGATGATCGCCAGCTCGCCGGCGCCGGGTACCGCGGGAATCTGCAGGTACGCGGCGAACTGCGCATGACCGGAAACATAGGAAAAGATGCCGAGACCGCCGGCCACCAGCACGCAAGGCATGATCGCCAGGCCATCCAGGCCATCGGTCAGGTTCACCGCGTTGGAGAAGCCGACGATCCAGAAATAGGCGATCACGATGAGCCCCGCGCCGAGCGGAATCGCGATGTTCTTGAGCAGCGGCAGGTAAAGCGTGGTGTTGGACGCGGCATCGGCAGTGGCAAACAGCACCACACCTGCGATCAGGCCGAAGATCGACTGCAACAGGTACTTGGTACGCGAGCGCAGGCCCTTGGGATCGCGCCTTGCGACCTTGATCCAGTCATCCAGCCAGCCGATCAGGCCGAAACCCAACAGCACCGCGAGTACCAGCCATACATAACGATTGCGCAGGTCGCCCCAAAGCAGCGTGGCAGCGGATACCGACAGCAAGATCAAGGCACCGCCCATCGTCGGCGTACCCGCCTTGGAGAGATGCGACTGTGGCCCATCGCTGCGGATGGGCTGCCCCTTGAGTTGGGCCAGCTTGCGGATCACCGATGGCCCCAGCCACAGCGCCAGCGCCAGCGCGGTGAGCGTGGCGAGGATGGCGCGCACGGTGATGTAGTTGAACAGCGAAAAGAAGCCATCCAACGCCTGTAGCCAACGGGCCAGTTCAAGCAGCATGCGTGCCTCCTTGCATCGTGCCGCCGACCAGAGCCGCGACTACCTTGTCCATGCGACTGCCGCGCGAACCCTTCACCAGCAGCACGACCGGTTCATCCATTTGTCCCCGCAGCCTTGCAACAAGCGCGTCCTGATCGGGGAAGTGCTCGCCGCCGGCACCGAATGCCACGACCGCATGCCGGCTCATTTCACCCACCGCGAACAGGCGTGCGACACCGGCTTCGCGTGCGCGCTGACCCACTTCGGCATGCAGCACCGCCGCACCCGGCCCCAGTTCACGCATGTCGCCCAGCACCAACCATGCCGGCACAGCGCGTCGCGCGGCCTGCGCCACGAGCGTTGCCACTGCGGTGATGACCGATCCCGGATTGGCGTTGTAGCTGTCGTCCAGCAGCGCGACGCCATGGGAAAGCATCAACGTCTGCTGTCGCCCGGGCACGCCTTCGGCACGCGCCAATCCGTTGACGACGTCGTCCAGTGACGCGCCGGCGGCCAGCGCCAGCGTTGCAGCCGCCAGGGCATTTCCGACTTGATGACGGCCCGCCAGCGGCAGCGTGATGTCGGCCTGCCCCCACGGGCTGTGCAAACGGAACCGGCTGCCGGTATCGTCCTCGACCAGAGCATCGGCCCAGACCTCGGCTGTCGCATCCAGTCCGTAGCGGACAACGCGGCAACGCGCACCGATGCGCTCGATGAAATACGGCGCGAAAGTGTCGTCGGCATTGACCACGGCGACGCCGTCCTCGGGCAGTGCGTCATAGATCGCGCCCTTGGTTTCGGCCACGCCGACCAGGCTGCCCATGCGCTCCAGATGTGCCGGCGCAATGTTGGTTACCAGTGCGATCTTCGGGCGCACGATGTCGGCCAGATACGCGATGTCTCCCGGAGCACCGGCTCCCATTTCGTAAAGCGCCAGGCGTGCTGTCTCGGGCTGCTCGATGACGGCCAGCGGCAACCCGACCTCGTTGTTGCGGTTGCCGGGGTTGGAATACGCCTCGGTATCGAAACCGCGCAGGATGCCGAGCGCGAGTGTACGTGTCGTGGTCTTGCCATTGGAGCCGGTGATGCCGATGGTGCACGTTGCACGTGCTGCCGCCATTTCCGTGGCAATGCGCGCGAGCGCGAGCTGGGTATTGGCGCAGACGATCTGCGGCAGCGCACTTTCGACCTCGCGCTCCACCAGCAGCGCACGCGCACCGGATGCTGCCGCCTGCGCGCAGAAATCGTGCCCGTCAAAAGTCTCTCCGCGCAGCGCGACGTAAATGCTGCCGGGCACGAGCGTGCGGGTGTCGATGCCGACGGCCTGCATGACGAGGTCGTCGCCGAGCAGGCGCGCATCACACCAGCGTGCAATCTGCGAAAGCGCCAGCGGCCTCATGCCTTGCCCTCCAGCACGCGCGCGGCGACGGCGCGATCGTCGAACGGTTGCTTCACACCAGCCACTTCCTGATACGACTCGTGTCCCTTGCCGGCGATCAGCACGGTGTCATCCGGCCCGGCCAGGCCGATGGCCTGCGTGATGGCGGCGGCGCGATCGCGCTCGACCGTCACGACGGCAGGGTTGGAAAATCCTCGAAGGATGTCGGCGACGATGGCATTGCCATCTTCGCCACGCGGGTTGTCATCGGTGACGATTGCCAAATCGGCCAGACGCTCGGCAATCGACGCCATCTGCGGGCGCTTGCCGGCATCGCGCTCACCGCCGCAGCCGAACACGCAGAGCAACCGTCCGCGGGTATGGCCGCGCACGCTGGCGAGCGTTTGCTCCAGCGCATCGGGAGTATGTGCGTAATCCACCACCACCAAAGGCTGCGCACCGTGTCCGCCGAGGCGGGTCATGCGGCCGGGCACGGGCTCCAGTGCGGCAAGCGCCGTGGCAATGCGTGCCAGCGGCCAGCCGTAAGCCGTCAGCACGCCCGCCACCGCGAGCAGGTTGTCGATGTTGAAACGGCCCAGCAGGCGACTCTGCACACGCTCGCGTGCGGTGCCCTCGACCAGATCGAAAGCGATGCCGGCGGCGCTCAACGCGATGGCTTCGGCCCGCAACCGTGCCGAGGCCACAGCGCGGCTGCTGACGCCGATGGCCTGGACACCCGCCGGCAGCGCCGCAAACACCTGCGCACCGAAGGCATCGTCGAGATTGACCACGGCTGCCTTCAGCCCCGGCCACGCGAACAGGCGCGCCTTGGCAGCACCATACGCAGCCATGTCGCCGTGGTAATCCAGATGGTCGCGCGTGAGATTGGTGAACACCGCCACCTGGAATCTCACCGCATCCACGCGCGCCTGATCCAGCGCGTGCGAGGACACTTCCATCGCCACATCGTCGGCCCCCTCGCTGCGCAATGCCGCAAGCGCGGCATGCACGGCGATCACGTCCGGCGTGGTGCGCTCGCCCTCGCGCAAGGCACCGTGCATGCCGATGCCGAGCGTGCCGATGCTGCCGGCGCGCCGACCATCGTCATTCAGCGCCTGCGTCAGCAATTGCACGGCGGAGGTTTTCCCGTTGGTGCCGGTGACGCCGACCACGCGCAACGATTGCGATGGCGACCCGAAATAGCGATCGGCGATCTCGCCCAGATGCGCACGCAATGCCGGCACCGGCAACGCCATCTCCGGCAGCGTCGTGCCGTCTGGTGCAGGCGGCTCGAACAAGATGCCGGCAGCACCACGGCGCTGCGCTTCGGCGGCAAACATCAAGCCGTGCGTGCTATGGCCTGACAAGGCCACGAACACGCCACCCGGCAGCACCTTGCGGCTATCCAGGGTCAGGCCCGCCAGCGGCAAGGCCGGTGCCGGCGCGATGCCTTCGAGCAATTGATCCAGACGCAGCGTCATGGTGTGGCCTCGAACAGGCCGGGCACGGCCTCAGCCTCGGCCGGCAAGCTGCCGGCTGCCGGCGCTGCCGCACGCGGCGCGGCGACATACCACTGCTGCACGTTGTCCGGCGGCACGTCCATGATGCGCAACGCGCCGTCCATGATGTTGTGGAACACCGGCGCGGCAACCAGGCCGCCGAAATACATCAGATTGCCAGCCGCATCGGTGGCACGCGGATCGTCGATCATCACCACCACGGCAAAGCGCGGATTGGTGACGGGAACCAGTCCGGCGAACAAGCTCACGTAGCGGCGCTCGTAGCCGCCGCTGACCGCCTTGCGCGAAGTGCCGCTCTTGCCCGCGACGCGATAGCCGGTGATGGCCGCACGCTTGGCCGAACCTTCCGGTCCGGTCACGGTTTCCAGCATGCCGACCAGATCGCGCGCGATGCCCGGATCGATCACCGCACGGCCCTGCGTCTGCGGATCCTTGAGGAAACTCGGCGGCACCAGGCGGCCACCATTGCCGATGGCGGCATAGGCCTGCGCCAGTTGCAGCGGTGTCACCGATACACCGTAACCAAATGAAATCGTGGCCTTGGGCAGTACGCCCCAGGTGCGCGGCTCGGGCAGCACACCTGCTGATTCACCGGGAAACCCGATGCCAGTGGCCTCGCCGAAACCGAAGCGGCGCAGCACATCGTGAATGTGTTCGGACGACATCGCCTGCGCCAACTTCACCGAGGCCACGTTGCTGGACTTGGTCAGCAAGCTGGTGGTGGTGAGCGTGCCGAAATTGCGCACATCGCGGATGGTGTGGCCGGCCACCTGCATCGTGCCCGGCCAGGTTTCGATCGGCGTGGTCGGCGTGACCGTGCCCTGCTCCATGGCAGCGGCGACGATGAACGACTTGAACGTGGAACCCGGCTCCATCACGTCGGTGAGTGCACGGTTGCGGCGCGACTGGGCTCCGGAACCTTCGCGCGAATTGGGGTTGTAGCCGGGCTGGCTGACCATCGCCAGCACTTCGCCGGTGGCCACATCCAGCACCACCACCGAACCGGCCTCGGCACGGTTTTCCTGCAATGCATGGCGCAATTCACGATGCGCCAGATGCTGCAAACGACGGTCGATGGACAAAGCCAGTGGACGCCCCGGCTCGGCGGCGCGCACCAGGTCGACACTGGCGATCTGCCGGCCTTCGCCATCGCGGATCACGCGTTTGACGCCGGGCTTGCCGGTGAGCCATTCGTCGTAGGCCAGCTCCAACCCTTCCTGACCTTTGTCATCGATGCTGGTGAAGCCCACGACATGCGCAGCCGCCTCGCCGAGCGGATAGAAGCGGCGATACTCGCGCTGCGAGGCCAGGCCCGGCACGTCCAACGCCAGAATCGCCTCGGCCTGATCCGGATCCACGTGGCGACGCAGCCAGATGAACTCCTTGTCCGCGCGCGCCTCGAGCCGCTCGCGCAGCACTGCCGGCTCGGTCTGCAACACGGCCGCGAGTTCATCGATGCACTCGCGATGCTTCCACACCTTCTTCTTTTTCTTCGCCGCATCGTCCGGCACATCGCCGGCCTCAAGCTCTTTTCGATGCGCCGCAACGTGTTCCCACAACATGCGCGGATTGACCCAGATCGAATCCAGCGGCGTGGATACGGCCAGCGGCTCGCCATTACGGTCGGTGATCATGCCGCGCGAAGCAGCAATCGGGAGATCGCGCAGGAAGCGGGCGTCGCCTTCGCGCTGATAGAAGTCATTGCGCAGCAGTTGCAAATCCACCGCACGCGCCACCAACGAGGCGCAGCACAGCCCCAGCAACCCTGCCGCCACTTTCAAGCGGCCGCGAGTGTCGACGGCGCGAGGCCGCGGGCGCAGGGTATTGCCCTTGCCGGCAGGCCGCCGATCGCGCGAACGGATCATGGCCTCACCACCACGACATCGGCAGCTTCGGGGAAGCGCATGCCAAGCTTGCTGACGGCCTGCTGTTCGATGCGACCGGTATCTGCCAGCGTGGCGATCTCGATCTGCAGACGGTCGAACTCGATGTTCAGCTCATCACGCGAACGCTCCAGCGCCGACAACTGCGCGAAAGCCACCCGATGCTGATGACGGCTGTAGACCACGCCGATGGCGCTGACCACGACAGCCAGCGTCAACAAGGACAGGGCGAGCCAGCGCCAGCTCATGCCAATTTCTCCGCCACGCGCAGCACGGCGCTGCGGGCACGCGGATTGGCCGCCAGCTCTTGCGTGCCGGCCGTGATTGCGCCACCGATGCCGCGCAGTCTGGGCACGAAAATATCGGCCTGCGGCAGGCGGCGGTTTCCAGCCGGCGCACGCGCATGGCCGGCAATGAATTGCTTGACGATGCGATCTTCCAGCGAATGGAAGCTGATGACGGCAAGGCGTCCGCCCGGACGAAGGCACTCCAGCGCCGCATCCAGCCCGTCACGCAAGTCATCCAGCTCGCGATTCACATGGATACGCAGCGCCTGGAAGGTACGCGTGGCCGGATGCTTGCCCGGCTCGCGCCGACCGATGCTGGCCGCCACCAGTTCTGCCAGTTGCGCGGTCGTGGTGAGCGGCGCTTCGGCCCGGCGTGCCACGATGGCACGCGCGATGCGCCGGCTCATGCGCTCCTCGCCATAAAGCCACAGCACATCGGCGATGGTCTTTTCATCCGCGTGGGCAAGAAATTCGGCGGCACTCTGGCCCGACTCCGGATTCATCCGCATATCCAGCGGGCCGTCTTGCTGGAAACTGAAGCCGCGCCAGGCCTGGTCCAACTGCGGCGAGGACACGCCCAGATCGAGCAACGCCCCGTCGAGCCCGGACGCTGCCTGATCCCACTGCGCCAACGTGGCGAAACTGGCCTGGCGGACTGCCACACGCGCATCTGCGTCGCGCAACGCATGCGCCACCGCAATCGCTTCGGGATCCTTGTCCATCACCAGCAAACGCCCCTCAGGCCCCAACCTTTCCAGCACGCCCCGCGCATGTCCGCCGCGGCCGAAGGTTCCGTCCAGATACCTTCCGCCCGGCTGCAACGCGAGGGCCTCAATCGCCTCGGCGTACAACACCGGAACATGGACAGGGATCGCGCTTTCGGCTCCCTGTTCCATGCGCTACAGCACCATCTCCAGCATCGCCGGGCTGACATCGGCCTCGGCAATGGTTTTCTGGATCTGCTCCAGATGGGCCTGCTCACTCCACAATTCGAACTTGTTGCCCATGCCCATCAGCACGGCTTTGCGGTCGATGCCGGTGGCATTGCGATGCGTGGCCGGAAGCAGTATACGGCTGCTGCCATCCGGTTCCACGAAGGTGGCTGCGCCGACCAATCGCATCTGAAGCAGACGATGGCTCGCCACGGCCACCGGCAAGCGGTTGACCTGATCGCGCACCTTTTCCCATTCGGCCTGCGGGTAGAGCCACAGAC
>JAEXRB010000019.1 GCA_023438325.1 Pseudomonadota bacterium
GTCATCAGCATCACGCAGGCCAAGAGTGCGAACAGCGCCAGCGAACCCATCAGCAACGCGTAATCCTCCGACTGCAACAGCCCGTAGAGCAGCCCGTACAGGCCGGCCACCAAGGCGCCGAACAGCCCGCCCCGACGCCGGCTTCCCAGTACCGCGCTCATGTAGAAACCGATCAGGCCCACACACGCCGCTGCCGCCAGGGCATACGCCGGGCCGAAGCCGATGTGTTCGGACAGGGACAACAGCAACAGGAAGAACATCGCCAGCGCGATGCCGGTGAGGCCGTATTGCAGTGGATGCACGTCCACGCCACGCAAGGCTTCGAGGAAGAACACCGCACCGAACACCAGCACCAGCAACAACAAGGCGTATTTGATGGCGCGATCGGTTTTCAGATAGCGATCCACCGGATCCACCAGACGCACCCCGAAACCCGCATCGTCCACCGCCGGGCAGTGGCTTCCATCCACTTCGCAGCGCGCCAGCGCTTGCAGCGATTGGCTGGAAAGACGCGATACCGTCCAATCAGCGGAAAAGCCACCCGATGCGATGGCCGGCTCATCCGGCAGGCGCCGCCCCTGAAAACTCGGATGCGGCCAATCCGCCTGAACCGACACCCGCGCTTCACCCGCCAGAGGCGACCAGTGCACCGACTGCGTGCCCTGAAGTTGCGCATCGATCCGCACCTCCATGTGTCGACCGGATTGCCAACCGGAAATCTCCAGCGGTGCATGCACACCTTCGGTAATGAACCCGACCCGCGATCCGGGCTCAACCCGCAATTCATTGCCATCGACCATCACGCTCAAACGCTGAATACCGCGCGCATCGCCCACGCCCATCACCAATGCCGCGCCGAGCCAGCGGTGGGCGATCAGATCGCCCTCGATCGGTGGCGGCGCAGGCATCGCGAAACGCGCCTTCACGGCCAACTGATCGGTGTAGATCAGCGCGCCAAACAGCCCGCGGCGACGCTCACGCGCACTCAGGACGTTGTCCATTTCCAGCACATCCGGCGCAATCAAGTGCTGGCGCCGCCGCCGGATTTCCTCGTGAAACACTTCCGCCGCCGCATCACCGTCATGCATCGAGCGCGTGCGCTGCACGGTTTCCTCCGATTCAATCAGCAACAGCGGCCCGACGAGATGTTGATCGCGGCTGCTGGAGCGCGCGATATCCGCCGCCGCTTCCAGCCCCCGCTGCTGCCGCTCCCACACCAGCCCGCGCAACGACAAAATCGGCAGCATCAATGCCACCAGGAGGCCGCCAATCAGGAAAAGCTTCAACCCCGTACGCATTACCGCAACTCCCCAACACCATTGATGCCCATATCAGAACCCGACGAATCGCCATGCCGATGACGCCAGCAGACCAATCCGGGGCATATCCGGGCAATTTGCGGGCAACGCCATTTGCTCCGCGAAGAGGTAGCCGCCACCATTTCCGTGCTACCACACCGTCTCCAGACTGCTCCGGCCTCCGATGAATCACCGCAATGCCTTGATGGAATCAGTGCGCCAGCACCTGATGGCCAATGACACCGCCAGCGCCATCTCGCTGCTCGAACAAGTGCTCGAACACGCCCCAGACGACGCCCAGGCGTGGGGCCTGCTCGGCCGTTGCCAACGCATGAACGGCGCACCCGATCGCGCCGAGGCCGCATTGCGCCGCTCGCTCGAACTGATGCCGGCGTTACGCGCCTCGCAAGTGGAACTGGCCACCTTGTTGCGCACCATCGGCCGCCGTGAAGAAGCCACCGCGCTGCTGGAAGCCGTGCTTGCGGTCGAGCCGCAACACATCATCGCGCTCGTGGAACTGGCTGCCATCGACGAACACGACAATCCGCCACGTGCCGCGCAACACCTGTTCACCGCGGCCCGCCTGCGCCCGCAAGATGCCGATCTGGTACTGCGTGCCGGCATCGCGCTGCAACGCATCGGGCAACTGGACGTGGCTGCCGAAGCCTTCGCACACGTTGCACGCCTGCAACCAGCACGCCTCGCGGCTTGGCTCGGGCAAGGTCAATGCCTGCTGTTCATGGGGCAATTGTCGGCAGCCAGCGATGCCTTTGCGCAAGCGTTGAAGATCGACCCGAACCATATCGAAGCCCTGCTCGGCCGTTGCGACGCGCAGCCTCCCACACAAGCAGGCAACGACGAACGCTTGCGCCTGATGCAGCGCATCTGCGCACTGACGCCTTCACCGCAGCGTCTTACCGATTTGGCCGGCGTGTACAACAACTTCGGTCGCATCGAGGAATGCCATGCCGCACTCGAACAAGCCCTCGCACTCGATCCCGACTACGGCCCGGCACGTTGGCAGCGCTTCCAGTTGACGCACACACCAAGCCCGGACACAGCCGCCGATGCCAATGCCTTCATCGCACAATGGCGTGCCGAACTTGGATACTTCGAACGACGTGCCGAATCGAAGCAGCGCGACAACGAATCCGAGCCGCGCCTGTCGCGCTGCCCGGCTTACGGCTCGGCATTCCTGCGCCACTACCTGCCCGACGCCGATGCCGACCAGCCGCGTTACGGCCGCCTGCTTCGCGCCCTGCTCACACCGGATCATCCCGACGCACCACCGCCACCTTCACGTGAGCGTCCACGCATCGCCATCGTCAGCGCGCACCTGCACTGGCACACCGTGTCGCGACTGTTCGTGCCCCTGCTGGCTCGGCTGGACAGCGAACGCCTGGATATCCACCTGATCAGCACGGGCCAGCTCGATCCCGCATGGCAGGCGATGCTGGGAAAAACCTCCATCCAGATCCATTCCACGCCTCGACCGCCACCCGACTGGGGAACCTTGTTGCGCAAGCTGCAACCCGATCTGGTGCTGTATCTGGACGTGGGCATGGAGGCCAATACGCAATGGCTTGCCGCGCAGCGCATCGCGCCGGTACAGGCGGTGATGTGGGGCCACCCCGTCACTACCGGGCTTGCCAGCATCGACCACTACCTCAGCCCGGACGCGATGGAGCCGGCAGACGCACAAAACCGCTACACCGAGCGCCTCGTGCGCCTGCCCGGCTTCGGCCACGGTTTCATGCCCGACGCCAGCCACGCACGCCACCCGGCAGGGCAATTCAACGACCACGTCATCGACCTGCTCTGCACCCAGAGCATCTACAAACTCATGCCCGAGCAGGACATCCTGTTCGCCCGCATTCTCGCTGCCCTGCCCCAAGCGCGCCTGCACCTTTTCCCGCACTGGCAAGAAAGCGTGCATGAGCGCCTGCGCCAGCGCATGGCAAAAGTGATGCGGGAACACGGCGTGGACCTGCAAGAGCGCATCGTGATGCACCCGCTGCAAGGCTTCGAGAACTGGCTGGCGCGGGCATCGACCTGTCGCCTGCATCTGGACAGCCTGCACTTTTCCGGTGGCATGACCTCGTTCGATCTTTCCGCGATTGGCCTTCCGGCCATCACCCTGCCCGGCGACACCATGCGCAGCCGCCAAACCGCCGCCATGATGCAAGCGATGGGGCTTTCCGAACTGATTGCCACCGATGCCGACGATTACGTCGCAAAAGCCATTGCCCTGGCGTCCGACCCCGCGCGCTGCCGTGCGCTGGCCACCACCATCCGCGAACGCAGCGCCTGCCTGTGGGATCCCGATGGCGTGGCCGACGCACTAAACCGCTACCTGCTCGCCCCCAACGCCGCCTGACACCATCGCCGTGGCGGCATGGCAGTTGCTGCCTTATTGGCCGATAATACTGGGCTTTCGGCCCGTCCCGACCACGCCCGCCACCCGGCGGGCGGCAAGCGTCGCGCCTTACTTTTCGAGTGTGCTGCCATGTCCTCGCAATACATCTACACCATGAACCGCGTGTCCAAGGTGGTCCCGCCCAAGCGGCAGATCATCAAGGACATCTCGCTCTCCTTCTTTCCCGGCGCGAAAATCGGCCTGCTCGGCCTCAACGGCGCGGGCAAATCCACCGTGCTGCGCATCATGGCCGGCGTGGATACCGATTTCGAAGGCGAAGCCCGCCCGCAGCCCGGCATCAAGGTCGGCTATCTGGAGCAGGAACCGCGCCTGAACCCGGAGCAGACCGTACGTGAAGCGGTCGAGGAAGGCGTGGGCGAAGTGTTGCAGGCACAGGCCGCGCTGGATGCGGTCTACGCCGCCTATGCCGAAGAAGGCGCGGATTTCGACGCCTTGGCCAAGGAGCAGGAGCGTCTTGAGGCGATCCTCGCGGCGGGCGATGCCCACACGCTGGAAAACCAGCTCGAAGTGGCTGCCGACGCACTGCGCCTGCCGCCGTGGGATGCGGTCATCGGCAAGCTCTCCGGCGGCGAGAAGCGTCGCGTGGCGCTGTGCCGCCTCTTGCTGCAAAAGCCCGACATGCTGCTGCTCGACGAACCCACCAACCACCTCGATGCCGAATCGGTGGAATGGCTGGAACAGTTCCTGGCGCGCTATGCCGGCACCGTGGTGGCCGTCACCCATGACCGCTACTTCCTCGACAACGCCGCCGAGTGGATCCTCGAACTCGATCGCGGCCGTGGCATCCCGTGGAAGGGCAATTACACCGAATGGCTGATGCAGAAGGACGAGCGCCTGAAGCAGGAAGAAAATCAGGAGAAGGCCCGCCAGAAAGCCATTCAGAAGGAGCTGGAATGGGCTCGCCAGAACGCCAAGGGCGGCCGCTCCAAGGGCAAGGCGCGCCTGGCCCGCATCGAAGAGCTGCAATCGGTCGATTACCAGAAGCGCAACGAGACCAACGAAATCTTCATCCCGCCCGGCGAACGCCTCGGCAACAAGGTGATCGAGTTCAAGAACGTTTCCAAGAAGTTCGGCGACCGCCTCCTGATCGAAGACTTGAGTTTCTCGGTGCCGCCGGGCGCCATCGTCGGCATCATCGGCCCGAACGGCGCGGGTAAATCGCCCCTGTTCCGCATGATCATCGGCCAGGAAAAACCCGACTCGGGCAGCATCGAGATGGGCCCGACCGTGCAACTGGCGTATGTGGATCAGAGCCGCGACAAGCTGGAAGGCGACCACAACGTCTTTCAGGAAATCTCCGGCGGCTCGGACATCCTCAACATCAACGGCATCGAGATCCAGTCGCGCGCCTACATCGGCCGCTTCAACTTCAAGGGACAGGATCAACAGAAGATGGTCGGCTCGCTCTCCGGCGGTGAACGCGGCCGCCTGCACCTGGCCAAGACACTGCTGCAGGGCGGCAACGTGTTGCTGCTCGACGAACCCTCCAACGATCTGGACGTGGAAACCCTGCGCGCACTGGAAGACGCGCTGCTGGAATTCCCCGGCAACGCCTTCGTCATCTCGCATGACCGCTGGTTCCTAGATCGCATCGCGACCCACATCCTCGCCTTCGAGGGTGATTCGCACGTGGAGTTCTTCCAGGGCAACTACCGCGAATACGAGGAAGACAAAAAGCGCCGCCTCGGTGGCGATGCCGCGCCCAAACGCCTGCGCTTCAAGGCGCTCAAGTGACCTTCAGACGCCCACGCCAAGTGGGCGTCTGCATATGAACCCGAGGAATCGGCCATGAGCTTCATCCACGCCCTGCAACAGCGCTGGCACCAGGCTGGCTCGCTGGTCTGCATCGGCCTTGACCCGGATCCGGCGAAGTTCCCGCAAAAGTTCTCGCAAGATCCGGATGCGATCTTCACTTTCTGCCGCGACATCGCCGATGCCACTGCCGAATACGCCTGTGCCTTCAAGCCGCAGATCGCCTACTTCGCCGCGCATGCCGCCGAAGAAGCACTGCAACGCCTGATTGCCCACATCAACGCCAAGCATCCGGGCATTCCGGTGATTCTGGATGCCAAGCGCGGCGACATCGGCAGCACCGCGCAGCAATACGTCACCGAAGCCTTTGAGCGCTATGCCGCCGACGCGGTGACGGTGAATCCGTACATGGGTCGCGATTCGGCCCAGCCCTTCCTGGATCGCTGCGACAAGGGCGTGATCCTGCTGTGCCGCACCTCCAACCCCGGCGCCGGCGACTTGCAGGATCTGGATGTAGGCGGCCGCCCGCTGTATCAGCACGTGGCCGAGACAATCGCCACGCAATGGAATGGCAATGGCAACTGCGCCCTCGTCACCGGTGCCACCTGGCCGCAACAATTGCGCGAAATCCGCGCCATCACCGGCGACCTGCCCTTTCTCGTTCCCGGTATCGGGGCACAAGGCGGCGATGTTCAAGCCGTGGTGGAAAACGCAAAAACCCGCGATGGCAGCGGCCTTCTGATCAGTTCATCGCGCGCCATCCTCTACGCCTCGCGCGGCGACGATTACGCCGAAGCCGCCGCCACCGCCGCCCGCGCCCTGCGCGACAGCATCAACCGCTTCCGCTGACGCGGCGCAGCAAGCGGTGAAATAATTCCTCCGTTCAACCTCATCATCAGGTCTATCCGCATGAAGGCTTCCGAAGTCAAGAAAGGCAATGTCGTCGAACACAATGGCACCGTCTATCAAGTGCGCGACATCGAACGCAGCTCTCCCACCGCACGCGGTGGCAACGTCACCTTCCGATTCACGCTCTACAGCGTGCCCGGCGCCACCAAGTACGACCTGAGCCTGCGCGCCGATGACGATCTGAAGGAAGTGGAACTCACCCGCCGCAGCGCGGCCTATTCCTACATGGATGGCGATGCCTACGTGTTCATGGATGACGAGGACTACACCCAATACGTCATCGGCCCGGAATTGGTGGGCGACAACGCCGGCTACATCAGCGACGGCCTGAAGGATTGCTACGTGCAGCTGATCGATGATGCGCCCGTGGGCCTGCAAGTGCCGCAGAGCGTGGCGCTGGAAGTGGTGGACACACCGCCGGAGCTCAAGGGCGGCACCGCCACCAAGCGCCCCAAGCCGGCCAAGCTTTCCACCGGCCTGGAAATCCAGGTGCCCGAATACATCGCCAATGGCGAGATGATCTGGGTCAACACCACCACAGGCGAGTTTGCCGGACGTGTCTGAGACGCTGAAAATCCGTCCCGCCGGGCAGGATGACATTCCCGTCCTGCTCGGCTTGATCGAAGCGCTCTACCATCACGAGCAAATCGCCTTCGATGCCGAATGCCTCGCCGAATTGCTGGGCACACTGATTTCACGCCCTGATCAAGGCGAAATCCTGCTGCTGATCGAAGGCGATCAATACGCCGGCTATCTGGTGCTGACCTGGTGCTTCAGTCTGGAATTTGGCGGACGTTTCGGATTGCTGGACGAACTCTACGTGGCTCCGCCCTTTCGCGGCGGCGGACGCGCCGCTCAAGCCATCGATGCCGCCATTGCCTCCTGCCGCGGGAAGAACATTCAGGCACTGAGGCTGGAAGTGACCGAAGGCAATGACCGTGCCGCCAATGTCTACCGCAGGCACGGCTTCCATACAGACCCGCGACGCTTGATGACGCTTCGGCTCTGATTACCTGATTGCCGTCAGCGAAAACGCGAGCGGCACATTCACCACTTCGGCGAAATTCCCCTGATGCTCACGACGCATCAGGGGCGCGGCGCAGGAATCGACAGGTGGGCAGGCTGCAACGGCTCTTCGGCACGTGGCGTCGGCTCGATCACGGCATCCTGCACCGGCCCCCGGGTCGCACCATCCAGCCGCTCCCAAACCTGATCAAGCGCGGCAAACATGTACGGCAACAGCGGAACATAGCGCTTGCGGTAATCGGGGAAGGCCATCAACGCATCGACGTGCTGCGCGTTTCGGATCCGCCAATAGGCGACATCGGCCCCGGCAGCACGAGCCATCGGCACGTAGCGATCACTGGTCAGTGCAATCGGCACCACACCGTCATCCGTGCCATGCACGATAACGACGGGAAGTCCTGCACGCGGTGCAGTCGCCCGTGTGCGCTCGATCCCGGCACGCACGCGCTGCGCCTCAGGGGAGTCCTGCGTCGACAGTGCACGCAGACATTGAAGGCCCGGCACGTGTGGATCGGCGGATTGATCGGCGAGCGTATCGATCAGGCCAATGCCCGCGCCGGGCGGGATGCCGCTGGCATCGCTCCACCAGGCAGCTCGCAGCTCGGCGGTTGCAGGCAGAGGTGCGCGATCGGCACCGATCGCCGCGTAGCCATAGCCACAGGGATGCTCGCCCGCTGCATGGCCGCCATACGCCGAGGCGTAAGCCGCCGCGACCGAGCGCCACATGTCCAGCACCACCGAAATCAAGCCAGCGCGCAAAGTGTTGTCGTCCAGCCCCATCGCCGCCAGTTGCGCGTAGGCGGATTTCGCCTGGGCGGAAACATCATCGCCCTGCACCAGACCGAGTGCGTGCAGCGTGCTGCAACGCTGTTCCCAGATCGGCCGCAGCTGCACGGGCATCGGCGGTGGCGGAAGGTCGTCCACCGCCAGCAATGCACACGGCATCAGCAACGCAGACTGGGTGGCCACGTCGTAAAGCGATACCGCCCCCGCTACCGATACGTTCGGCTCTCCCGCGACGACCGCATCGAACCAGCCATCCTCGATTTCGGCGGCACGCAACACCGCGCCGCCACCGTTGGAAACTCCCGCCGCGATGATGCGGGTATTGTCCGGCGTGAACGGTGCCGCTTGCGGATGTACCCGACCAAGCACCTCCAGCCCGAACTGCATTGCCTGCTGCACATGGCGTCCCCAATCGGCTTCGGGGTTGTCGCCGGAATGGGCATGCTTGAACGCGATGCCCCTGGCATTCGCCGCAGCACGCGGTTCAAACGCCAGCACGCCCTGGGCAGATGATGTGCCATCAGCCTGAACGCCGATGCGGCCATCCAGATCGTAGTAATCGGTACCGGTGCCCTTGTCGGTGTGGACGACCGCACAGCCTCGCGGCAGCCCCCACGCCGATGCGACGGCAATCGCCCCGTAGATGCCACGCGAACCCGACGAAGCCGTCACCACGAGGCAACGTTTCGACAGATCGTAATCATCAGGCACCTGCACCAGCACCCGGTGTGGCTGGCTCGCGCCGGGCACCTTGGCGAAGGCGGAGAACTCCCTGCCGTGCACGCTCTGCGCGGTGCCGTAAACCTCGCCGAAACCGCCACCAGGCGTCAGATCGGCAATACCTCGCCAGTTGTTCCAGATGGCACGCCGCCTTGCTTCGGCTGCGGTGGGTGACATCGCATCGGCAAACGCCGGAGCAGCCGGCGAACGCAGACCATCCAGCCCGAGACCGGCGGTAAGCAGATCATCCTCGCCGCGATGCACGGTTTCGCGTTGTTGCTCGAACACTGCGGCAGAAACTTGCGGAACCGAATCATCCGTCGTCTTGACCGGGCCGCAGGCAGGCAGCGCAAGCACTGCAATCCAGAAGGGAACATGGCGAAGGGAATTGTTCATGGGTGCACTGTAGCAAGCAGGAATCTGCGCGCCATCGTACCTAGGTACCCACGGTCGTCCACGCCGCATTTGCTAATCTGCCCGACATGCCCAACCTGCTCATTGCCGACGACCATCCGTTGTTTCGTGCCGCCCTGCATCGTGCCGCCGCCGATGCGGCAGATGATCTCCAGATCAGCGAAACCGAATCGCTGGACGGCGTGCTCAATGCGATCGAGAGCCGCGAAATCGACTTGATGCTGCTGGATCTGCACATGCCGGGAAACCACGGCCTCGCAGGCCTTGCCACCTTGCGCGCGTTGCAACCCGGGCTGGCAGTGATCATCGTCTCGGCCAACGAAGACCCCCGCGTCATTCGTCGTGCACTCGATCTCGGCGCTGCCGGTTATCTACCGAAAAGCTCGGGACTGACGGAGCTCCAGCACGCGTTGCGCACCGTGCTCGACGGTGAGCGCTGGATTCCACCGGAACTGCGCGAACCCGTTGCGCATGTGCCGCCGTTTGCACGCGATACCGATCTGGCGGCACGCCTGTCCAGCCTCTCCGCACAGCAGTACAAGGTACTGAGCCTGGTGGCAGAAGGCCTGCTCAACAAGCAGATCGCCGACCGGCTGGATGTGCAATTGCGCACGGTGAAGGCACACATGACGCGGATCATGAGCCGACTCGGCGTACGCAACCGCACCCAGGCGATTCGCGTGCTGCACGAACTTGGCCTCACCGATCCTGCACGCCAGATCGTCGATGCGCAAACGGATCCGGCCGAAGACGATCCCGACGCCTGATCGCCGCGGCTTCAGCCGTTACAGCGCCCCCATGCCGCCATCCGTACTGCCGGCACCAGAACGTGCATCGAGCAGGTGATTGATCGCCCAACGCAATGCCAATGGCCTGAATGGCTTGACCAGCAGCGACAGCCCGGCACTTCGCACCGCATCGCGCGTGCCGGCATCGGTGTCGGCGCTGAGAATCACGGTAGGGCGACGACCATGTGCTGCGCCGAACCGCGTCCACAATGCAATGCCGGTATCACCCTGATCGAGGTGGTAATCGAATAACCAGAGGTCGGCATCACGTGCAGCGGCATCGCTGTTGTTGCCATCATGCAAGGCGGTGACCTCGCAGCCCCACGCCAGCAGCATCTGCCGCATGGCTTCCAGTGCAGCAGGATCATTGTCGACCACCAGCACCCGAGCGCCCTTCAACGTGCCATTGCCGCCGCTCGGCGTCTCGATCGGTGAAGAAGACGGCGGACAGGCACGCGGCACGGCGATGGAAAATACCGAGCCACGCCCGATCACGCTGTGCAACGACAACGGCGCATGCAGCAAGCCGGCGATCCTGTCGGCGATCGCCAACCCAAGCCCAAGTCCCGACCCCTGGCCCTGGTTGCGATCACCGCGCTGGAATTCTTCGAACACCTGCGCCTGCTGTTCCGGGCCGATGCCCGGTCCGGTGTCGTAGACACCGATTTCGATGCGCTTGCCGCGCCGGCGGACACCCAGCAACACGCTGCCACTGACGACGTAGCGGATCGCATTGGCAAGGAAGTTCTGCAATACCCGGCGCAGCAGCAATGCATCGGTGTGTACCCACAGCCGTGTGGGCACGTAACGGAACTGCAGGTTGCGCGCCGCCGCCAGCACCGCAAACTCCTGCGCCAACGGATCAAGCACGCTCGCCAACGCCAGAGGATGCGGATCGGCCACCCATCCTCCCGCCTCCAGCCGCGAAATATCGAGCAGCCCCGATAGCAGATCATCGGTGGAATCCAGCGCGCCGCGAATCTGTCGCAGGAAACTGTGCAGGAATTCGGAATCGACATGCTGCGACATGGCATCGGTCAGAAGCTGCGCGGCATGCAATGGCTGAATCAGATCGTGCCCCACCGCGGTGAGAAAACGCGTCTTTGCGACGTTGGCGCGTTCGGCCTCCTGTACCGCCTGTTCCAGACGCGCCGTGCGGTCTTCGACACGAAGCTCCAATGTCTCATTGCTGCGCTTGAGTGCCTCTTCTGCCGAACGAAACGCCGTCACATCCGTGAAGGTCGCCACGTAGCCGCCACCCGGCATCGGATTGCCACGGATTTCGACGATGTTGCCGTCGGGAAATATCCGCTCGGACAGATGCGGCGTGCCGCGGCGCATGTATTGCACACGTCGATTGAGTGCAGCCTCGGGGGTATCGCCCTGCCCGGTTCCGATACGAAATTGATCCAATGCCCATTCGGTCAGATCGTGGATCGGACGCCCCACCTGCAGCAGATCCTCCGGAAATCCGAACATCGCGGCATAGCGCTGGTTCCATGCCACAAGTCTCAAATCCGCATCGACCACACTGATGCCCTGGCTCATGTTTTCCAGCGCGGCCTCCAGCAATCGCTGGTTGAAACGCAATGCCTGGGTGGCCTCGCCCACGGCGCGCGTGACCGTCTCCAGCGGAGTCGCGCCGCCATCGCGAACCGCCTCCACCAGCAGTCGCGCCATGCCAGCTCCGACCACGGCGGTCAGTTCGCGTTCGATCGCGATCACCCTGTCGTCGTCCAGCGTCTGCCCGGCATGCCCGACCAGCAATTGCCTGACCCGTTCCGGCCCCAGGAAACGCCCTGCCATCTTGCGCACCGCGGCCGCAGTCACGCCATCGCGCTGCTGCGGCAACACCGGACGCACGGCACGAGTGACCACGATCACCGTGACCAGATTGATCAGCAAGCTGACGCCCATGCTGATGGCGATGTGGTCGTGCTGCATGCGGGTCGGGAAGAGCATGAACCAGTTCAACCCGTCACGTGCGGACGCCAGCGTCTGTGCCGGCACCACCATCGGCAACAGCACCAACCAAAGCCACGCCAGCGTGCCGAGCACCAACCCGGCGAGAATGGCAGGCGACGGCGTGCGCGGGCGATACACCGCCAGCAACACGGCGGGCGCGAGCTGCGCCAGGGCAGTGAACGACATCAGACCGAAATCGCTGAGTGCATCGACGCCACTCATCGCCCTGCTGTACAGCCACGACACCAGGAACACGGCGAGAATGCCTGCGCGCCGGAATGCCAGCACCTGCGGGCGCAGGTCGGTGCCACTGTCACGCCCCACGCCGCCCAGGATGCGCACACCGAAACCGTGGTTGCCAAGCATGATCGACAAGGTCAATCCCGACAGGATCATCATGCCGGTCGCCGCACTCAGGCTTCCCAGATAGGCCAGCAGCGCCAGCAGGTGGTGTCCCTGCGCCTGCGGCAACATCAACACGTACAGATCCGGCGACACGCTTCCGCCCAGTTGCGCCGCACCGGCCAATGCCAGCGGCACCGAGGGCAGCGCGATCAGCAGCATGTACAGCGGAAACATCCAGCGTGCCGTCTTCAGATCCGAATCACGGCGAAGCTCCACCACGCCGACGTGGAACTGATGAGGCAACACGAAAGCCGCCAATGCCCCCAGCGCCACCATCGTGATGAAGTCCGGAAGCACGGCTGCCGATGGCAGCTGCACCATCCGCTCGACCAACGGCCCACCCGCCTCGCGCACTGCAAGCGCGGCATACAGGCCGATGGTAAGCAGTGCTCCGAGCTTGATCAGCGACTCCAGCCCGAGCGCCACCATGATGCCGCGATTGTGTTCCGTCGCCGATGCCCGACGCGTGCCGAACAGCATGGTGAACGCGGCAATCATCAGCGTGAACCAGAACGACACGTCCCATTGCCCATCGGCGTCGACACCCGAGCCGAGCAAAGCGCCCAAGCCCTGACTGACCGCTTTCAATTGCAAGGCGATGTAGGGAACGATGCCGATCAGCGCCACCAACGTGATGACGATGCCCAGGCTGTGGCTGCTGCGCAGGCGCGCCACGATCAGATCGGCGATGGTGGCGCTGTTGTGCTGCCGCACCAACTGCGCCAATCGCCGCAGGAAGGGAAGACCACAGGCAAAGATCAGCGCCATGCCGATCAATGTCGGCGGAAGTGCGAAACCCCATTGTCCGGCCTGCGAGGCACCGCCGTAATACGTCCAGGCCGTGCAGTGCACGGCCAGTGACAACGCATAGATCGCCGGCCAGACACGAGACAAACGATGCCCCCGGCGCTCACCCCACAGTGCCACGCCGAACAGCAGTGCCGTCCAGGCGAAACAGGCGAAGAAGACAATGGCCGGGGTCAACATCGCTCCAGTTTATGCAGATCACCCCTGACGTGGGTGCACCGTCACGACGACAGCCACACATGCATGCGAGGAAACCTCAACTCGCCCGGCACATCGTCTCATCCCGAACAAGCAGACAGCTTCGCCACTCACTTACGGGGCGCGCCTCAACAAGGCGAGAATCGCGTCTCTCGCCTCCGGCTCCCCGAGAAAAGGCGCGTGCCCCACATCGGGCACCTCCGCCAGAACGGCATCTTTCGCGTTGGCCAGCATGCGCCGTGCAACATCCGCCGCAAGGATGTCCGACAACGCACCACGCACCACGAGCATCGGCCCGCATCGAGCCAGCGCACGCCACATGCGCCAGAGCACCGGACGCAAGAGCCACAGCAGCCACGGCCTGACGGTGCGCACGATGGCCGGATCGTAATCCAGCTCCAGCAGGCCATCATCACGAACCCGAAACATCCGCGATGTCATGTCCCGCCACTCGGCATCACCGTAACGCGGAAACGCCGGCTTTCCGATGGCGCTGACATAAGCCACCGCATGCTCGAGCGTCATGGGTGGCACGGTCTTCCCCGCGTAACGGCCAATCCTGACCAACGCCTCGCGCGGCACCTCCGGCCCCGCATCGTTGAGCACGGCAGCGGCAATCCGCTCCGGCGCACGCGCGCCGACCGTCATCGTCACCAACACCCCCAATGAGGTGCCGATGAACACCGCGCGCTCGATTCCCTGTGAATCGAGCAAGGCGAGCATGTCGCTTGCGTAGGTGCGCGGGTTGTAGCTTTGGGGATCGCGGGCACGATCGGAACCGGCGCGCCCGCGAAGATCCACGGCGATCACTCGCCAGCCTGTTGCCAGGATCTGGCGCGCGATGGAGTCGAAATCAGTGGCATTCCGGGTCAATCCCGGAATGCACACCACCGTGCGACCATTCCATGCCTGTGGCTCGGGCCGGTAGTCGCGTGCATGCAACTTCAGCCCGTCGGCACTCTGCCAAAACAGATGCTCCACATCATCCATCAGAAGTCGTAGCGCGCAGTGAGGGTGTACTGACGCGGCGGCCCGTAGAAGCCCGTCAAACCACCGATGGCCGGAATGTTGTAACCGGTAGTCCTGTATTCCTTGTCAGCCAGGTTGGTTCCCTGCAGCGAAAACGTCCACACATCGGATGGCTTGTAGATCAGACCGGCATTCACCAGGCCGTAACCGGGCTGCATGATCGCCGCACTGAGATCCGTGGTCGGCCACACTTCGCTCTGGTAGCTGTAACCCACGCGCGCGGAGAAGTTGCCTCCACCGGCCAACTGCATGCGGTACTCGACATTCACCGCACCCGAGAAATCCGGAGCGTTGGTGAATTCCTTGCTGTCGGCAACATTGACGCCACCGTCGATGTACTCGTCGTACTTCGCATCAAGCCATGCCAGGTTGCCGGAGATGAGCCAGTTCGCGCTCGGCAGCCACTGGTACTCGACCTCGATGCCATTGACCGTGCCGGCACCGGCATTGGTGAAGTCGCCGAAGAACGCATCATCCACGCCATCGCCATCGGCGTCGAAGCCGGTGAACACCGAAAGCTGGATGTCCTTGTACTTGTTGTGGAACGCCGACAGGTTCAGAAACAGGCGCTGGTCGAGGAGCGACATCTTGCTGCCGACCTCGAAGCTGTCGACCGTCTCGTCATCGAACGGATCCGCCGACCGTGGTACCGCCACCGCGTTGGCGCGGATGTTGTAGCCACCCGACTTGAAGCCACGCGTGGCTAGGCCGTAGATCATCACGTCCGGCGTGATCGCGTAATCAAGCGAAATCTTCGGCGAGACATTTTTGAAGTTGGTGGTCTTGTCGAAATCCGCGGCAATCGCGCCGACCGGCACCAACGTGGAGAACGTGGCATCGGTATAGAAGCGATTCAGCACGTCCGCACGCTTGTCCTCGTCGGTGTAGCGTGCGCCCAACCCGAGCTTGAAGCGCTGATTGAGATCAATGCTCCAATCGGTGTAAACCGCAATGCTCTCGGTGAATACCGTGCCCCGGGTATCGCCGAACTGGAGATTGAAGAAGTTGTTGCGAATCTGGCCGCCGGCATCGCCATCGAAGAGATAGATGCCCATGACACCACGGGCACGCCCGGCGGCATCGAAATTGGCTTGCAACTCGTGACTGACCTGCTGATCGAAGTAGATGCCCTGCACGTCGGCAATAGGCAATGGCAGCGTATCGAAATCGATGTTGCCGACAGTGTCCGACTCACGCTTGGCCAACACGTACTTGAACGCCCAATCCTCATTGGGGCGCCAGTTGGCCGTCGCGGATGCCCCCTTGGTCTCGACACTGCTGAGATTGCGCATGCCCGAGCGGATGGCGTAGCGGCTATCCATCGGCGGCATCGTCGGCACGAACGGATTGGGCGCCAGCATCTTCGCGCCGCGCATGCCGGACTTGTCGTCGATCCAGTCGAATGCGAACTGCACGTCGAAATCCTCGGTGGCAAATGCCCCCAGACTCAGGCGTGCGGCATTGATCTC
>JAEXRB010000298.1 GCA_023438325.1 Pseudomonadota bacterium
GGACACACGTCCACGCCTGGCACCTGGAAGAGCATGGTGTGGTACCCGTATTGCGCGCATGCCGGAGAAATGCGCAAGCGTGCGGTCATCAGATCTGATTCAGGCTCGGATCCGAACGGCCACCAGGTGCTCAGCTGCCAGTCGGTCACGAACGATTCGTCAAACCCTTGCACGGACGCCAGGGTGGTTTGCCGGTCGGATGCGCACAGTAGTCTCAGCAAGTTGAGTTTGCGACGGATCGTCAAGCCAAGGCTTCTACGGATATCGCCGCTCTCCAGAAAGTTGAGTCGTGCAGCCCTGATCACGACCCCAAGTGCCGAGCATCCTTCGTACCCGCTCCAGTCCTGACCGACCAAACGAGGGCGCAAGGTGGCCAACACATCCATCGATTCGTCCATCACGCCCCCTGCACAGTCGGACGATAGGTCTCGCGCGACAGTTCCAGTTCCACATACCCTGAAGCCAAGATCGCCTCCATGAGCTCGGCATCGGAGAACTCAGTGAAATCGGCATTGCGCGGGGCGATCGTGGTCAGTAGATACGCGATCACACCCTCGAAGGACTTCATGGGCCACGTCCATACCTGTGAGAGGCGATTCTCGGTACGAAGGTTTGCGGCGATCTCCCAGAGCCTTGCGGCGTGTTGGGCCAGGCGCCAGCCCGCCTTGAACGACTTTGGTGCGAAATGCTCACTGAAACTGACGCCGGATCCTGCGGGGTGTTCAGTGAAGACGTCATAACGACCCATGATGTAAGCCGCATCCTCCGGTCCCCGTACGCCGACCATCTCGTGCTTGCGCACGAGAAAACGGCCATGCACGTGAGGCGGGTGCTCGCTGCGCGACGTGGATTCGTTGGTGTATCCAGTCAGGTCACGTTGATTGACGAACACGTAGAAAACGTAATACCGCAGCTGGGTCATCCAGTTGTCGATGGTGACTAGGTGCTCGTGGTCTGCAGGCTTCATCCGCTGAGCCTCGTCGATGAACACGATAACAAGCCGACTATTTGCCAGATGGCAGCATTCAATAAGATGGGAAATCAGCAGATTGAATCGCTCATCGGGTGTGCTCCTTGGAGACACGCGAACTTTGAAGGCATTCAAGAGGGTCGAGATGAAGCTGCCATCGGTGCGCTTGTCCGCTTTCGGCATGATCAGGGTGCGGAGCGCAGCTTTCCGCTCGCCAAGCCACTCCTGATTCCTGAAGAGGTAGGTGATTCCCTCGGTCTTGCCAAACCGGGCAAAAGCGAACACCGACAGGCCTCGATAGCTGACATCGAGCGCGGCATTGATGGCATCTGAGAGGCGTTCGATCTCATGAGTCGCGACGATGGGTCTGAAGAGTTCCAGCATCGGATGCAGCGCGGGCTGTTCGGGGGCGTTCATGTGCGGTCCCTCCCGTTACCGAACGAGAAGCGGCCCGCACGGGGCGCGAAGTCTTGCAATGGCATTGATTGCCGTGGTTTGGGATCGGTGCCACGGACACTGCTGTTCTGTACGTACTTGTCGACCCCAACGCCGTCGCGGTAGGCCATGGTATGAACCATTTCATCGTAGGCTGCGATCGCATCGTCGCTTCCCGCGATTTTTAGCAGCCCACGTTCGCGTGCCGATTGAATTTTTTTGCGGAGGAATACATCGTGCGCCGTGGCGTCATACGGTGGAAGGGCATGCAGCTTTGACCAAGGTCCGCCGTTCACCGGGTCAAGCAGGATCATCGTACGCGCATCTTCGATATTGACGTCTGCCTGTTGGCGGACACCGACTTGACTCCGATCGTTCTCCAGGCGTGTGCTGCGATAGATAGCGTGTTCCCACTGGATGTGGGGGAGCTTGCCGCCCTCCCGGCCTCCACGCACGGTGGGATGAATGCGGATTGTCGTCAGTCGCTCGGCATCGCCCGTCGCATCTGCCGTTTCGAAACACCATCCACCACCCTGCAAGTGTGTGCGCAAGAAGTCGGCCGGAAGGCGTTGCTGCAGTCCCGAGTGCGGCGTGACATTATGCCCTGCAAGGATCACATCAATGAGATCGTGGAAGCCCTCCAAGTGAAGCGGGTGATCCTCTGCACGCAGGAACGTCGTCGGTGTCGGGCCTTCTCCAATCAATGTCGCAGGCTGGAACCCGCCGGCGATCGCGCGCAGCGCACCCTCTTCCAGGCGGCGAAAGAATGCCTCGATGATCGGACGAATTTCGGGCACGTGGGCGGGCCCGAAATTCAGGATGCCGCGATGGTGATGGCGCATATTGCCAAGTGTGGTGGCTGCTTGATGCGCAAACGCGTTGTCACCGGCCAGCATCATGCCGCGCGCGGACTGTCCTGGCACCAAGGCTTGCAAGCCAATGACGGCCCCTGGCGGATAGTGCATGTTGGGTACGATGAGACGCCGTGGCGCCCATGGGTGCAGTACCCGATGAAACAAGCGCAGGACATCCAACTGGTTGTATTGACCGAACCGCAGCAGATAGCCCAGCACATACCGGGTCACCGCGCAGATCGCCACTAGCAAGGTAACCTGCTGCAGACGCCGGAGGACGAAGGTGCCATCCGGGGCCGGCAGGGCCACGTGCAGCTTGGCATCCACGGTGTGCGCGTCGTACTCGATGCGATCCAGCGGTCCTTCCTGAAACAGCCGCTTCAATCCCCGTGAAGGCGGCGCGACGTCCTCGGTCTCCGGACGCGCTGCGGTTTTACGCTGTTGGCGAAGGCGCTTGATGTGGTCTCGTAGTGCCCGGCGGCCCTTATCGGGCACGTCGAAGGGATATCCCGTGGCCCCATGGGCTGTTTTGACCGCTTCCTTGAAGCTGCGGTGTAGGCTGTCAAAGCGCCGACACTTGCGCTTACCGTTCGGCAACGGCCCCGCATAGCCTTCCACGAGCGTCGCAAGTCCATCCGTGGCGGAGATCAGACGCATCAGGGCGCCTGGGCCTTTTTTCGCAGGTGGCGGGGCGGGTGCGCCCTCATCACGAGGCTGCTTGCGATGGGCATACGGCACGCATGCGCGGAAGCCGAGCAGCCGCCCGTCAGCCCCAGGCTGCAGCGCTTTCTCGGCACTTTCCGCCAAAGCGTCGCGCCCCACGCCGTACGCTTTCGCCGCTGCGCGGATGGACATGCCGCCGACAACTGCGGTGAGGGCCGCGCGACGCTTGAGATACCCCTCACGCTTGGCGGCCGGCAATGTACCGGGGTCTGGGTTGGGCCAAGTACGGATATCCGCTTCCGTGATGGCCTCAAGCAGTAGCGCTCTCATGGCATCACCTCGTGGCCGATAACCGACAGCCGGGACAGCGGGCGTGTGGCATCGATCTGGAGGCGGCCGCGATGCAGCAGACGGCACGCGACTGCGCGCACGTCGGGTGCGGCATGCGCGCTCAATGCCTGCTCGAGTTGCAGAAAGCTCATGCGCGCCTGAATCGCGAATGCCTCCAGTACGAGATGTTCAAGGGCATCAACCTGGGGCAGCGAAGTGGCTGTCTGCACGTAGGGCAGCATCCGGAACCACGTGGTCAACTCGCCCTTGCGTTCGACGAGGTCTGCCTCGAATACGAAGCGCAGGGACAGACCGGCTAGATTTGCGGCCTCGATAAGATCGCGCGCCATTCGGTGCTCGCGTGTGCGCGTGCGGGCATCGATCGTCGTGGCGGCCTCGTCGACAAAGAGCATGAACCCTTCGCGGCCACAGTCCTGCCGCGCCCAAAGGCACAGTTCGACCTCGCGATCCTTGACAGCCAGCAGACGAGGGCGCTCGACCCAGGCTGTAACGTGCGGATCGAACTCGCACTGAAGGGCCATTGCCAGGCGTGCCCGATGGAGAACCTCCACACAGCGACCGAGTTTGGGCGAGTCGAACAGGTACCAGTCCCGACGGCGCCGCTCGGGGCGACTGAGCGGGCGGGGGTCGAATGGGAGGTCGGCCGGCAATGCGGTGGCAAACGGCGCGGGAACCGGCCCGGTCGCGGGCGGTCGGTGGGAGGCAACAGTGTTCATGGGCTTTCCTAGAGTGAAATCCCGCCCGTCACCCCGGAAGTGGGGCGCTTGTCTTTGCGGCAGTCATGGGTGTACGCTCAGGTTGAGAGTGCTGAGCAGTTCACCTAGACCCCCTTGGGCGCCAACCCTTGGGGGTTTTTCATGGCTGGACGGACGGTGCGGAGCATGGTCAAGCAGGGAGTGGGTCTGTCCTCCTTGGATCAAGAGCCTTGGGTGAGTTGTTCTGATGGCTCACTGGGACTCGGCGATATCGCCAAGCCCAGCAAGCCAGATCGCGACATCCCGGGTGCGCGCAAAGCGCCCGCGCCGACCTGCGATGACGAAGGTGTCGAGCGGCAGGCGCCCGGCAACTGCCGCTTTCTGGAAGGCACGTTGCGTCTTGAAGCCCAGAGTGCGTGCCAACGCGGCACCGCCCAGCAGTTCACCGTGAGTGGTGAGCAAGGCCTCCTGCATTGCGTTTACAGACATTTTCGGGTTCGCCATGCGCCGGGCTGTTTCGCGATAGGGTCGACAACGGCACTCCAACATGGCTTGATGTTGCAGGTCTATGCCACGAAAGCCGAGCAAATCCGCTCAACCAGCACCGGACCGGTCCGCCGCAGCCACCCCTGCGCGCCGTGGCCCTCGGGATCCGGTACATCGGCTGCAAGCTGCGGTTTGGCTGGCCACCGTTGACAATCGGTGTCCGGTCGCGTCCCAGCATGGGAAAGACATCTACTTCTTGGGTGAAGCCGGCGAGGGCACACGGACGTTCTGGCGCATCCAGCGCGACGCCTCCGATCCAGGGCTGCACAGGGCGTCGCTTGGCGGTGGTTCAGTCGTCGGCTTGGTCGGGCGCCGTCCGGGCTACTTCCATACCCGGGCTGTCTATGCGTCGGAACTGTTTCAGCCGGTTCAGTGCCCAGCGGTACTTGGGCCCGACCCCATGTCCGGCGACCAGTGCGATGCACTGATCAAGGACGTCCTGAAGCGGCTCGACCTAGTGGAGGTCACAGGGGAAGATGTATGGTTGGCTAGTGGGAGCGGACGCTTTTTGCCGGAGCTCGCGGCAGGCACGCGCGCCTCACTTCAGCGCTGGCTGCAGGGGTTCACCCGCAAGCGCAACATCGATCACATCTTGCTGCTGTGCCTGCTCTACAAGCGCGCCGTAGGCCGGAGCGCGCTTGACGAGGCAATCGTGTTTCGTAATGCCACTATCGCTGGCATTCAACGTTTTTGTCGACGGCCAGGTTTCAGCGGCGATGTCCAAACGCTTTGGCTGTTCCTGACCCACCGCCGGGTATTCATGGGGCAGCGATCCCTTGAGCACGCTCCGGCTGCTCTGGCTATAGCGGAACAAAGGCTGCCTGCTGCCTTCACGAAAGTGCCCGCCTTGTACCGAAATTTCGCGTGGCGCCGATGGTTGATGGCCGGGTTAATCGAATTGGAGACGCAAGCGACTTGGACGCGCCTAGTCACGCGCACACAGGGGTTGGATTCATTTGAGCGCGACCGCGAAGCATTGCTGGACGCGGTGCAACGCGAAAGCCTTGCGCGTCTTGAACGCGATGTGCTTGCCTGTTTTGCGCTGCCCGAAGATCGACGTGTATGCGCAGCAACGCGTTTGGCTGAGATGCGCGGCCATGTCGAGTCATGGCGTAAAGGGGACTATTGAAGACGCCAGGCGACTGGTTTCAGCGGGAATCCTTTGCACCCGGCAATGGCGCCAATGGTCTGAAACTACCTAGCCAAATCATGCACAATGGAGATCGTTTTTCACAGGAGCGGTCCGCGCAGTGCAGCGGGAAGCTTTGGGTGCTGTGCCATGTTTCATTTCCCGCACTGTTCTTCGGTCGTATCCGAGTGGGCGGTTGCACGTCGGAGAGATTCCTCCCTATCCTCGCACAAAGGACTTACGGCTGTTCCCGACGTTACCCTCGCACGATTTGCATATGTTTCCAGAAACATCGCGGTGTGAAATCGATACTTACGGGCTTCGCTTGGCAGGGGAATCCCGAGCTGTGTGGCCACGAGTGTCGCGTAGTTGAGTTGCGCCTCGGTCGGTTGCTTCAGGTCCCAGTCGATGCTTTCGACGAGCAAGCTCTCAAGGCTTCGTTCGAGCTTTCGAATAAAGGTATTGCGGACGCGACGATCCTTGATGCGCTCGAATTGAATCGTCAACGCCTCTTCGAGCCTATCGGAAACATAGAGCTCCAACTCCATGTCGACGGCAGGGTTGACGAGATACAGGGCCATCAGTTTCGCGCTTCACTTGTTGGTCGGTATTCGGGCCTCTTCTACCCATGATCCTACATGATTTTCATGTAATCGGTACACGGGCCATAGATTCCGTGGTCGCCCTGTCCTGGTGCGACCATGTCGACAAAGACCATCTATTCCGCCGAGTACCGCCGGCTTGTTCAGTCTCTGCGCGACCTGCGTGAAAGCGCAGAAATAAGCCAATCTGCGCTGTCAGACGCCCTAGGTTGGCCGCAACAGCGGCTTTCCGCCATTGAGGCGGGGGCGCGCCGCCTCGATGTCATGGAATTCCTGCAGCTCGTCGGCGCGTTGGGGCTGACTCCGGAGGCCGGCATCCAGCTGGCGGTGGCTGCCACAGGCAATAAGAGTAGGGCGGCGCGCTCAAGCAAACGGTGAGCGCTATTCCTTGACGTCGTGGTGCGCGCCGGGCGAGTTTCCACCGGGAAATGCGTGAGGGGCGACTACGATTCTCGGGGATCGGGCATGCGGCGATCTTCGCCGCGGATTCAGTTCCCGCGTGGCAGGTCAATTGCACTAGATTGGTGGGCGAAGGTCGCACGAACCGATCGCTTGAGATCGATCAAGTCATTGAGCCTGGAAGGGGTGGAGGTGCCGTATGCATCATGAGTCGCTGATGGCCCTGGTCGAGCAGTACGAGGTCGTGAACAACGCGCTTGATGCACAGCGACGGCGGGTGTGGAACGCCATCGAAGCGGTGGAACCTGGATTGGCAGAGGAACTTCTACAATTTTTCTCCACGTCGGACGCCGCGTCACTTTGGCTGTTGAAGGCCTCTGGGGCCAACCAGCCGTGCCCGGCCAAGGCGATTGCGGAGGGCGGTGCAGCGGAGGTGCGTGAGCGGGTGCTGCGAACGCTGCACGGGAGTGCTGCCCAAGCAAGCGAAGGTCTAAGCCCGTGATTTGGATGGCCATGGAATTATGGACGCGACCATAATTGCACTAGAAAAATCCGTCTCCGATGAACCCGGACGTCGATCGTTGAACGAAGGAGAAGTCGCTAGGGTTAGCTTGAGCTAGCGATTAGGGGCCATTATCGCGGGTAGGGCACCGGGAGCATCATTCGATGCCAAGCTCCCGCCGCAGGCCGGAAACATGAGCGCGGCCCACCGGCAGTTCCTTCCCATTCGCCATGACCAGCCAGTAGCGGCTGCCTGAGCCGGCATGCAGTGAGCGGACATGGCGCAGATTGACCAGGCAGGAGCGGTGGCAGCGCACGAAATCAGGCGGTAGCACGGCAGTCAGCGCGGCCAAGGACTTGTCATGCAGTTCGCTACGGCCATCAATCAGACACACCTCGCTGTAGTCGCCGTCTGCACGGATCCAGAGCACGTCGGCCAGCTCGATCAGAGCCGTGCCATTTGCCCGCCAGATCCCAAGGTATCGCGAGAGCCCCGGGCGATAGCGGGCGGCGTCGAGCAGGCGATCGAGAGCCAGGCCGAGGCGCTCACGCGTGAACGGCTTGGGGACGAAATCCAGCACCCCGTACTCGAATGCCTGCAGGGCGCGCTCGCGATGGGCCGATACCACCACGCACTGGTAGCGTCCGGCCACCGCCTGTCGCAGCAGTTCGAAGCCGTCCTCGCCGCCGAGGTTCAGGTCAAGCAGCAGGCCGTCGTACAGGGTGCGCTGCAGCCGGTCGCCGGCCAGGTCCAGGTCTGCGACGGCATCGAAACGCGCCCGTCCGCCCGCCAGTTCACCGCACATGCGCAGCAGGCGCTCACGGATGAGCGGTTCGTCCTCGACGATCAGGATGCGCATGCCAACTCGATCCGACCGCACCAGTCCGCGCCGTCAGGGCCTTGGGCGAAGCGCCACCCGCCGGGGAAGGCGGCGTCCAGGCTGGCCTCGATGTAGCGCGTGCCGGTGCCTTGTCCGCGATGCGCCGCGGACCCAAGGGCGCTGCGCAATTCAAGCACCCTGCGCCCGTTCTCGCGCTGCACGCGCAGCCGGAAGGGCTGCTGCGTGCAGGCGCTGGCGCCGGCGTGGGTGAGTGCGTTCTCGACCTGGGCGTGGAGCACCCCTGGCGGCAGCAGAAAATCGATGTCGTCGACGTCGACCTCTAAGGCGATCGGCTGGCCCAGCGCCAGGTTGACGATGTCCAGATGATTGCGGCACAGCGCGAGCTCGTCTTCCAGCGGAACCAGCGCGTGGCGACTGCTCTCGCGCAGGCGGTCGAACTGTTCTGCCAGCGACTCGACGAGACGGCTGGCACGCGGAGGTGCCTGCTCGATCAGTTCCTGCAGGCAGGTCAGCGTGTTCATGAGCCAGTGCGGCTGGATGCCACGCTGCAACAGCTGCAGCGAGAGCCGGGCACGCTCCTCGCGCAGGCGCGCGTTGTGCCGGTCCAGCGTGCGCAGTCGCTCCGCGTGGCGCAACAGCAGGAACCCCATCAGGACCGCCAGCAGCAGGAAATACGGCCCGTCGAGGAATGCGCCGCCGGCGATCGGCATCGTCAGCGCACCGAACAGCATCAGGATCAGGATCGGCCGGCGTTCCTCGTGTTCGCCTTGTGCACGCAGCAGCAACCATGCGGAGGCCAGCAAGCTCAGCAGCAGGACAGTCGCTCCGCGGCCATCGAAGCTGGGCAGGAAGGCCACGCCCCCCGCCAGCGTCGCCAGATAGGCAATGCGTGCAGCCACCGGCACGCCCACTTCGAAGCGCCGCGCAAGATAGGCCGGCAACAGCACCGCCGCCACTGCATGCAGCGCCAGCAGCGCGAACATGCGCAGGCCGTGCCACGGATAGGGATATCCAAACAGCGGCCGCCAGGCTTCCAGCACCGGAAGTGCCAAGCCGACGGCGCCCAGTGCGAGCAGTAACGGAGCGCCGTGCGCACGTGGCTGCCCGCGTTGCACCGCGAGGAAGTACAGGCATGCGGCTCCGAGCGCA
>JAEXRB010000092.1 GCA_023438325.1 Pseudomonadota bacterium
ATCATCACGTTGGTAGAGGATCGGCGACATACGGCAGTGCAGCGGGTGCTACAGGATGGGAGCGCCTAGAATACCCGGCTTCACGAGGAATCCCGTCGCATGGCCGTCAGTACTTTCGACTTGTTCAAAATCGGCATCGGGCCGTCCAGTTCGCACACCGTCGGCCCGATGCGGGCGGCAGCGCGCTTTGTTTCCCATCGCCTGGACGAGGCCGGCCTGTTGGCGAACGTGGCACGGGTGCGTGCCGAAGTGTTCGGCTCGCTCGCTCTCACCGGGCGCGGGCACGGCACCGATACCGCCATATTGCTCGGGCTGGAAGGCAACGAGCCGAACCGGATCGATCCGGACATCGTGCCCGCCACGCTGGAACGCATCCGGGGCGAGCGCGCCTTGCTGCTCGGCGGCGGGCATCGCGTCGTGTTTGAGGAAAAGCGCGACCTGGCGATGAACAAGCGCCAGAAGTTGCCGTTCCATACCAACGGCATGCGTTTCACCGCCTTCGATGCTGCAGGCGAAGTGCTGGCCACGCGCGATTACTACTCCGTGGGCGGCGGCTTCGTTGTCAATCAGGACGAGGCCGCGGCCGATCGCATCGTGCCCGACGAAACCCCGTTGCCGTATCCCTTCCTCTCCGGCGCACAGTTGTTGGAGCAGGCGAAAAACAGCGGCCTGTCCATCGCGCAGATGATGTTCGCGAACGAAAAAGTGTGGCGTTCGGAGGACGAAATTCGCACCAACCTGCGTGAAATCTGGGATGCCATGCAAGCCTGCGTCACGCGCGGCATCCGCTCCGAAGGCACCTTGCCCGGCGGCCTGCATGTTTCGCGTCGCGCGCCCACCTTGCATCGCGAACTCTCGTCACGCCCGGAAGCGGGCATGCGCGATCCGCTCACCATTCTGGATTGGGTGAACCTCTACGCCCTTGCGGTGAACGAGGAAAACGCCGCCGGCGGCCGCGTCGTCACCGCACCTACCAACGGCGCGGCTGGCATCATTCCCGCCGTGCTGCATTACTACGATCGTTTCTGCCCCGGCAGCAACGAGCAGGGCGTGTTCGATTTCCTGCTCACTGCCGCCGCCATCGGCATCCTCTACAAGGAAAATGCCAGCATTTCCGGTGCCGAAGTCGGCTGTCAGGGCGAAGTCGGCGTGGCCTGTTCGATGGCTGCCGGCGGCCTGACTGCCGCACTCGGCGGCACCACCAGCCAGATCGAAAACGCTGCGGAAATCGGCATGGAACACAACCTCGGCCTCACCTGCGACCCGATCGGCGGGCTGGTCCAGATTCCCTGCATCGAGCGCAACGCCATGGGCTCGGTAAAGGCCATCAACGCCTCGCGCATGGCGCTTCGCGGCGATGGCAAGCACAAGGTCAGCCTGGATAAAGTCATCAGGACCATGCGCGACACCGGGCGCGACATGCAGGACAAATACAAGGAAACATCGCGCGGTGGATTGGCGGTGAATGTGATCGAGTGCTGATCACATTCTCCTGGTCGCGTATCTGGCGGATGTGTTGCTGACGCCGGCTCCAGCGCGGTCGGGCATTGTCGAGCTCAATGCTTCATGCGGTGAGGCCAGAAGCGGCATCCATTCTTCAGGTTCGACCGGGGCTGCCCGTGATCGAAGGGTTCAAGCCCCGGCCGTTCCCGACACTTTCTGGTCTACGGCATCTGCTGGCGCCTGAAGTACGCACCCAGTCCGGCGAGAAGCAGTGCCAGCAGTGACGCGGTTATCAGCGACATTGTCGGCACCATGGTCGGTGCGGGCACGCCTTGGTTGGTGCTGAAAACAACGACATTGTTGGCCGATGGTGCAGCCACGTTCGGATTGCTGGCTGCATCGATTGCCGCGCCAGCCGGAATGTCGATGATGACGCTGCCATTGCCGGTCATGCCGCTCACTGCAATGGTGTAGGTCGTTGGCCCTCCCGATACCACCGCCGTGGTCGCGCCCGCCGTGCCGCTGAGGAAAACATCGCTACTTGCCAAGCTGGTCACAGGTTCGGAGAACGTCACCTGGAACTGGATCGGCGAGGTGCTCGTCGGATCCGTCTGGCCCGGGGCAAGCTGGATGGTGGCTGTCGGCGCGATGTCGTCGATGCCAGTGGTTCACCCCTAAAAACCCCGATATTCCCGCCATTTCCGCGCCGCGCGCTCGGGCCGGGGAATGGTTGAACCTTGATGCAGATTTTCGGCACGCCTTCTTTCCGGTTTGCAGGAGAAGGCGTGCGCGGTTCGGCCATCGCATTCGTCTTGCTCAACTGGCGAACGCGCGTGCCTTGATCTGGCGGATTTCGTCGCGCACCCGTGCGGCGTCCTCGAACTCCAGGTCCTTGGCGTGCTGGTACATCTTCTGTTCCAGCTTCTTGATCTGTGCGGCGGCCTGATCCGGCGTCAGTGCGCGGTAATCGGCGCGTTCCTCGGCCGCCTTGCGCGTGGACTTGCTGCGTGAGGACATGGCGCTGGCCGCGCCATCGTCACGCGCACCTTCGAGGATGTCGGTGACGGGCCGGACGATGCTGCGCGGCACGATGCCATGTTCGGCGTTGTATTCGACTTGGCGGGCGCGGCGGCGATCGGTTTCGTCGATCGCGGCCTGCATCGAACGGGTGATGCGGTCGGCATACAGGATGGCCTTGCCGCGCACGTTGCGGGCGGCACGGCCGATGGTCTGGATCAAGGAGCCCTCCGAGCGCAGGAAGCCTTCCTTGTCGGCATCCAGAATGGCGACCAGCGACACTTCCGGCATGTCCAGGCCTTCGCGCAGCAGGTTGATGCCGACCAATACGTCGAATACACCCAGACGCAGGTCACGCAGGATTTCCACGCGTTCCACGGTGTCGATATCCGAGTGCAGGTAGCGCACCTTGATGCCATGTTCGCCGAGGTATTCGGTGAGGTTTTCGGCCATGCGCTTGGTCAGCGTGGTGACCAGCACGCGGTCGCCCTGCGCGATGCGCAGGCGCGCTTCCGACATCAGGTCATCCACCTGGGTTGCGACCGGGCGGATTTCAACTTCCGGATCGATCAGGCCGGTCGGACGCACCACCAGTTCGACGATGCTGTGCTCGGTCTTGCCCAGTTCGTAACGCCCGGGCGTGGCGGAAACGAAGATGGTGCGCGGCGCGCGCGCTTCCCATTCCTCGAACCGCAGCGGGCGGTTGTCCAGTGCCGAGGGCAGGCGAAAACCGAATTCCACCAGGTTTTCCTTGCGCGAACGGTCGCCTTTGTACATCGCGCCGAGCTGCGGAATGGTGACGTGCGATTCGTCGATCACCAGCAGCGCATCGGGCGGCAGGTAATCGAACAATGTCGGCGGCGGCTCGCCGGGCGCCTTGCCGGTGAGGTGGCGGCTGTAGTTCTCGATGCCCGAGCAATAGCCCACTTCGGCCATCATTTCGATGTCGAAGGTGGTGCGCTGTTGCAGGCGCTGCGCTTCCACCAGTTTGTTCTGGGCGTAGAGCTGTTCGAGCCGTTCCCGCAGTTCGTCCTTGATGGTTTCGATGGCGGCGAGCACGCGCTCGCGCGTGGTGGCGTAATGGGTTTTCGGATAGATGGTGTAGCGCTGCACGCGGCGCTGGGTTTCGCCGGTGAGCGGATCGAACAGCGACATGTTCTCGATTTCGCCATCGAACACTTCGATGCGCAGCGCTTCGCTGTCGCTTTCCGCCGGGAACACGTCGATGTTCTCGCCACGCACGCGGAAGGTGCCGCGATGCAGTTCGTACTCGTTGCGGGTGTATTGCAGCTCGGTGAGGTGACGGATCAGGGCGCGTGTATCGAGCCGCTCGCCGCGTTGGATGATGAGGCGCAGCGACAGGTAATCCTCCGGATCACCCAGGCCGTAGATCGCCGACACCGTGCCCACGATCAGCGCATCGCGGCGGCTGAGCAGCGCCTTGGTCGCCGCCAGGCGCATCTGCTCGATGTGGTCGTTGATCGAGCTGTCTTTCTCGATGTAGGTGTCGGTGGAGGCGATGTAGGCCTCCGGCTGGTAGTAGTCGTAATAACTGACGAAGTATTCCACCGCGTTGTTCGGGAAGAACTGCTTGAACTCGCCGTAGAGCTGCGCGGCGAGCGTCTTGTTCGGCGCCAGCACCAGAGTTGGACGCTGCACCTGCTGCACCACGTTGGCGATGGTGAAGGTCTTGCCCGAGCCGGTGACGCCCAGCACCGTCTGGTGCGCCAGCCCGGCCTGGAAACCTTCGACCAGCTTGTCGATGGCCTGGGGTTGGTCGCCGGAGGGCGCGAAAGGAGAAACGAGCTGGAAGCGTTCGGTGTCGTGGGTCATGGCCTCTGCAGTATAAAGTCCTGCCACTTCCTACCCGTGGCTACGATGTTTCCTAGGTGAAATGCCAGCCTGCTCCGATGGGGGGCGGGCGGTGGCGGCGTCACGCTTTGGCTACCTTCCAAGGAGTCGCCGCCATGCCTTCCCGTACCAAGGGCTTCACCCTTATCGAGCTGCTGATGACATTGGCGGTGCTGACCATCCTGCTCGCCATCGCGGCACCTTCGATGGCCTCGCTGAAGACGCGTTCGGCCTCCACTGCCACCCACAATCTGTTGATGGCGAGCTTCGCCGCCGCACGGCTGCACGCGGTCAGCCATCGCCACCTCACCACGATCTGTCCCGGCAGTACGGAATCTGGATGCCGCAGCGATGGTGTATGGAGCGAGGGATGGATCGTGTTCGTGGATCGCAACGACAATGGCCGGATGGATTCAGGCGATGAGCTGGTACGCAGCGAGGGTGCGATTCCCGCCGGTCTGCACGCGATCAGTGGTCAGGGCCGCCCGCGCGCCACGTTCCGCCCGACAGGTCTGGCCGGAGGCACCAACCTCACCCTGCGCATTTGCGCCGATGGCGCCGCGCAATCGGCCGTGATCCTCAGCAACACAGGCCGCGCCCGCGCCGCCACCACTGGCGAATTGGCCGTGTTGCCCGGCTGCGGCTGAATGTCGAGGTGCACAGGCATCTTGACCTGCCCGGGGCATTGGCTAAAATAGGCGGCCCGCCCGAATAGCTCAGCCGGTTAGAGCACTTGACTGTTAATCAGGGGGTCGTTGGTTCGAGTCCAACTTCGGGCGCCATATTCTGGAAGGGTCGGCAGCAATGCCGGCCCTTCTTGTTTTCCGGGTATCGTGGCGCGCATGAATACGCCGCTTCCTTTTCGTTTCCTGACGCCTTCCGGTTGGCAAACCGCGCGCTGTAGTGTTGCAGCAGATGGTGCCATTGCCAGCCTTGAGCCGGTTGCCGTGCCAGCGCCGTGGGCCTTGCCGGGCATTCCCAATACCCATTCGCATGCGTTCCAGCGCGCCATGGCCGGGTTGGCCGAGCGCATGGGCGATCCGGCCGACAGCTTCTGGACGTGGCGCGAGTTGATGTACCGCTTCGCGGCGCGGCTTGATCCGGATTCGCAGTACGCCATCGCGTCGCAGCTTTACGCCGAGATGCTGGAGGCCGGTTACACCGCCGTGTGCGAGTTCCACTATCTGCACCATCAGCCGGATGGCAGGCCTTATGCCGATCCGGCGGCGATGTCGCGTGCCTTGATCGCCGCGGCCGCCGATACCGGCATCCGCCTGACCTTGTTGCCAGTGCTTTACATGAGCGCGGGCTTCGATGGTCGTGCGCTGGAGCCGCGCCAGCGGCGTTTCGGCCATGCGCTGGAGGATTTCCTCGCGTTGTTGCAAACCTTGCGCGCCGAAGAAGGCCCGGGTCTGCGTGTCGGCATGGCGTTGCACAGTTTGCGTGCGGTGCCGGAGGCGGCGATGCCGGACTTGGTCGATGCCATCGCGGGTGAGGATTTCCCGATCCACATCCACATTGCCGAGCAGGTGGCCGAAGTCGAGCAATGTCTCGCAGTGCGTGGTGCCCGACCGGTGCGCTGGCTGCTCGATCATGCGCCGGTGGATGCGCGCTGGACGCTGGTGCATGCAACGCATTTGGCCGATGACGAGGTGGCGGGCATCGCGGCGAGTGGTGCGTGTGTGTCGATCTGTCCTACCACCGAGGCCAATCTCGGCGATGGCTTGTTCCCGTTGCGCGACTTTCTCGATGCCGGCGGGCGTTTTTCCATCGGCAGCGATTCGCATGTTTCGGTGTCGCCGGTGGAAGAGCTGCGCTGGCTGGAATACGGCCAGCGTCTGCGTGCGCAGCGGCGCAACATCGTGGCTTCGATGCGGCAGCCGAGTACGGCAGCGGTATTGCTGGAGCACGCATGGGCCGGTGGTGCGCAAGGCTGCGGTATGGCACTTGGCAGGGTGGAAAGGGCGCAAGCCGCCGACTGGATCGTGCTCGATGCCGAGGCTCCGGCACTGGCCGGCGCACGCGAGGAGGACGTGCTGGATCGCTTCGTGTTCGCAGGCAACCGCCCGATGATCGAGCGCGTGTTCGTGGGCGGCGCGTGCGTGGTCGAAGGCGGGCGACATCGCCAGCGCGATGTCATCGCGCGCCGTTATCGCGAGACCATGCGACGCCTTCTGGTCGGCTGAGCGCAGAACCGCGCGCCCGATTGAATCAGGCGCGCGGTTCGGTGGCGTGGGTCGGTGCGGGTTTCCGGTGGTCAGCCCATTGGCTGCCGCTGGAAACGGCGATTACCCCAGACGCCCTTGCTGCTCTTTCAAGCCATCCAATTGCACCGACCAATCGATCAGGCGCTGGCGCTCCTGTTCCACCACGGCGGCGGGCACCTTGTCGGTGAACTTGGCGAGCTTGGCTTCGCTCTTTTCCTTTTCCACCGCGACGCGGGCGATTTCCTTGGCGAGGCGGGTGCGTTCTGCGTCCAGATCGATCAGGCCTTCGAGCGGTATCAGCAGGCGCAATTCGCCCAGTACGGCCGAGGCGCAGGCCGGCGGTTCGCCGACAAGCGGCGCAATGCATTCGATGCGGGCGAGGAAGCGCAGCGCATCGGAGAAACGTGCCAGGCGCGCGGCATCGTTGCCATCACCACCGCCGGCCAGCAGCGGCACGCGGCGTGAAGGCGAAATGCCGAGCGTGCTGCGCACCGAACGCAGTTTGGTGATGGCGTCCTTGAGCCAGTCCAGATCGGCGACATCATGGGCAGTGCTGCCGATGCCGAAGGCCGTGGGCCAGGGTTGGCGCATGATGCTGTCGCCGGAAATGCCGAGGCGTGGTGCGATGTTCTGCCAGATTTCCTCGGTGACGAACGGAATCAGCGGATGCAGCAGGCGCAGGCTGGCTTCGAGCACGCAGAGCAGGGTGTAGCGCACCGACTCGCTGGCGCCGGCGTCGATACTGCTGCCGGCTTCCGGGTTCAGGAACGGCTTGGCGAACTCGATCGACCAGTCGCAGAACTCGTTCCAGACGAACTCGTAGACCGCTTGCGATACCAGATCGAAGCGGTAGGCGGAAAACTGCGTATCCACTTCGGTCACGAGTGCGTCGAAGCGGGCCAGCAAGGCGCGCTCGAACGGTGCGGCGGGCCAGTGCGCAGGCTTCGCGATCACGCCGCTTTCCGGCAGCGTGCCGAGCACGAAACGCGCGGCGTTCCACAGCTTGTTGCAGAAATTCTTGTAACCCTCGCAGCGCGCCAGATCGAACTTGATGTCGCGGCCGTGCGTGGCGAGGCTGGCGAAGGTGAAACGCAAGGCGTCGGCACCGTAGGCAGCGATGCCTTCGGGAAACTCCTTGCGCGTGGCCTTTTCGATCTTCTCGGCCATCTTCGGCTGCATCAGGCCGGCAGTGCGCTTGGCGACCAGCGTATCGGCGCTGATGCCGTCGATGATGTCGATGGGGTCGAGCACGTTGCCCTTGGACTTGGACATCTTCAGTCCGTCCTTGTCGCGCACCAGGCCGGTGATGTAGACGTCGTGGAAGGGCACTTTGCCGGTGAAGTGATCGGTCATCATCACCATCCGGGCCACCCAGAAGAAGATGATGTCGAAACCTGTCACCAGCACGCTGGACGGCACGTAGCGATCAAAACCGCGCTCGGCCATGGTGGCCTCGTTCGGCCAGCCGAGCGTGGAGAACGGCCAAAGCGCGGAGCTGAACCAGGTTTCCAGCACGTCGTTGTCCTGCGAGAGTTTCACCGCGTCGGAAAGCCCGGCCTTGGCGCGCACCTCGGCCTCGTCGCGGCCCACGTACACCTTGCCGGATTCGTCATACCACGCCGGGATGCGATGGCCCCACCAGAGCTGGCGGCTGATGCACCAGTCCTGGATGTTTTCCATCCAGTGGCGATAGGTGTTGATCCAGTTCGGCGGGACGAATTTCACCGAGCCGTTTTCGACCAGTTCGAGGCCGCGAGCGCCCAAGGTATCCATCTTCACGAACCACTGGTCGGTGAGATATGGCTCGATCACCTGACCGGTGCGATCACCGCGTGGCACTTGCAGCTTGTGCGGCTTGGCTTCGACCAGAAGCTCCATGGTTTCCAGGTCGGCCAGCACGGTTTTGCGTGCCTCGTAACGATCCTGTCCACGATATTTTTCCGGCGCGTTGTCGTTGAGCGCGGCCTCGGGTGTGAACAGGTTGATGGTCGGCAGGTTGTGACGCTGACCCACCGCGTAATCGTTGAAGTCATGCGCTGGCGTGACCTTCACCACGCCGGTGCCGAAGGCGCGATCGACGTAGTCATCGGCGATGACGGGAATTTGTCGCCCGGTGAGTGGCAGCGTCACGGATGTTCCGATCAGGCCGGCGTAGCGCGGATCTTCCGGATGCACCATCACCGCCACGTCGCCGAGCAGGGTTTCCGGGCGGGTGGTGGCGACGATCAGGTAGTCGCGGGGTGCGCGCAGGGTGTCAACGCCTTCCTCGTCGCGTTCGACATGTTCGTAGCTCACGCCAGCGGCGAGCGGGTAACGGATCGACCAGAGGAAGCCGTCTTCCTCCTCGCTCACCACTTCCAGATCGGAAATGGCGGTTTTCAGCACGGGGTCCCAGTTCACCAGGCGCTGGCCGCGATAGATCAGGCCTTCTTCGTGCAATTTCACGAAGGCTTCGATCACGGCCTGGGAGGGCATGTCGTCCATTGTGAACACGCGGCGCGACCAGTCGCCGGAGGCACCCATGCGGCGCATCTGGCGCTCGATGGTGTCGCCCGATTCCTGCTTCCATTCCCACACCTTGCCGATGAAGCCGTCGCGTCCGAGCGAATCGCGGGTTTCACCTTTGCCTTCGATGGCGAGGTTGCGTGAAACCACCATTTCGGTGGCGATGCCGGCATGATCGGTGCCCATTTGCCACAAGGTGTCGCAACCGCGCATGCGCTGGTGGCGGATCAGGGCGTCCATCAGGGTGTGCTGGAAGGCATGGCCCATGTGCAGGGTGCCGGTGACATTCGGCGGTGGCAGCAAGATGGAATAGGGCGTGCCCGTGCCGCTCGGGGCAAATGCGCCGCTTTGTTCCCAGAAGTCGTACCAGCGGGTTTCGAATAGGCCCGGTTCGAAGCTTATGTCCATGCGTATGCCAGCCCCCGCGGGGCCCTCGGAATCGTGGGTAAAGGGCGTCGATTGTAGGTCACGGGCCGGGATGGCCCAAGCGTGGCGGTGTTCGGGGCGCATCTGGCGCGGGAGAATGCGCCGCGTGCTGGTGACGACAAAGCGTGGGGCGAAGGTGTTGTTGTGCGTCGCAGCATGGCGACGTACCGTGTGGGATCGTTTCGATGGCGGTGGAAGATGCGTTACGGAATCCTCTTTGGTGCGTTGGCCGGCGCGGTCTGGGGCGGCGTGTTCCTGGTGCCGGCACTGCTGCCGGAGTTTCCGCCGCTGCTTCTCAGTTGTGCGCGTTATCTGATGTACGGGGCATTTTCGCTGGCGCTGGCGTGGCCCTGGCTGCCGCGCATCCTGCGCAAGGTGACGCGCGCCGATATCTGGCTGCTGATCAAACTCGCTCTGGCTGGCAACCTCGTCTATTACGTGGGTGTGGCGGCTGCGGTGCAGCTGAGTGGCGTGGCCGCGACGGCCTTGATCATCGGTACCACGCCGGTGGCGATCACCCTTCTGGGGCGGAAGGATGCCGGTGCAGTGCCGTTGCGTCGGGTGGCGTGGCCACTGGCCATGGTGCTGGCGGGTGTGGTTTGCGTGAATCTGGATGTGCTGCTGTCCTCGCATGCACAGGTGCGGCCGTTGTCCGAGCGTCTTTTCGGTGTGGGCTGCGCGATCCTGGCGGTGCTCAGTTGGGCTTGGTACGCCGCAGAGAATGCGCGTTTCCTGAAATCGCAGAACCGCTTGGATGGCAATCAGTGGTCGCTGTTGTGGGGCATTGTCACCGGTGTGTTGGGTGGTGCGATCTGGTTGATGGTGTGGCCGCTGCCGGGCGGTGCGTTCACAGTGGCCGAGGGCACGACGGGAGCGGATTGGACGCGCTTCTGGATGCTGAATCTGGTGTTGGCGGTAGTGTGTTCGTGGTTCGGAAACTGGATGTGGAATGCCGCATCCAAGCGCCTACCGATCACGTTGGGCGGCCAGATGTTGGTATTTGAAACCATCTTCGCTTTGCTCTACGGCTTTCTTTGGGCGCAACGCTGGCCCACAAGGCTGGAGATTTTTGCCATTGCACTGCTCCTGGGCGGCGTGACGTGGGCCGCGCGTCGGCATGCGGTGCCCGCAGGCGCCGAGCCGGCGCATTGACGGCGCGCGCGGAGGCATCCGGTCATTCGGAGAGGCTGCGCAGGTGTCGGCCCAGTTGCTCGAGGTTCTGGCGCGTGGTTGCCAGCGTTTGCCGCGTCGTCACGGGCAGCGAGGCGTGCGCCCGTTCGTGCAGTTGTGCGCTGTGCTGCTGCCACCGGGTGAACGTGTATCCGGCACGTTCGGCGGCGTGCTGGCGCTCGTCCAATTGCGGCAGGCCGTAGCCGGGCACGTTTTCCAGCAGGCTGGCAGGGCGGGCGAGCGCGCCTTCCAGTGCGAGGGTGGCGTGAAGCAGAGGGTGTTTGGGGTCGCGCCGGTCGCGCAGCAACTGGCGTTTGAGGATGTCGCGGGCGCGCAGTTCGGCGCGGCGTAGCGCGGCTTCTTCCAGCACCAGCAGCGCAGCGCTGGCACGCAGTTCGCCGGTGCTCATCCACGGCGTGCGCTGCTGGGGTGGAAGTGCCAGCCAGGCGTGGACATCGCGGGCGGGAAGCGGCAGCGCGGCGCGGGCAATGGCGAAAAGTTCGGCGTAATGACGATCGGCGGATGGGAAGTGATAGCCGAGACGCAAGGCATCTTCGCGTGCCGGCGCTGCGGCATCGGCGATGCCGGCGCGTTCGAGCCGGCGCAGCAGGGCGGTGGGCGCGATGGCGGCGACAGGTTCGTGCGCCAGTCGTGGCACGCCGTCGTGCAGCAGCTTGTACGTTTCGCTGGCGCAGTTGTTGCCCAGGAAGGTGTAGCGCCCGTCGTAGTTCCAGTCCAGTTGCGCGGCACGTTCGAGCAGGCTGGCCTTTTCCGCATCCGACAGCTTCAGCGGCACCGAGCGCAGGCCGCGCAGTTCGATCGCGGTGTATTCCTCGATCACTTGATCCAGCGGCAGCACGAACAGGCGCGAGGGATAGCGTCCGGTGAGGCCGCGCCAGCTGGAAATCTGCACATCGTCGACGAAGGCCCGGAACGAGAGCACGCGATGGTGTTGCAGGTCGAGCCGACATGCCGGCCCGGGTGCCCGTTCCGGTGCGCAGATCACCAGGCGAAGCATGCTGTGGCCCCAGCGGCTCATCGCCGCACCGCCGGGCTCGGCGAGCAGGTATTCGATGCTGTGGACGCGGGCTGGGTCGAGGGTTTCCAGTGACGAACCTGCGCCCGGCACGACGAAGGGAAAGTCGGGCGCACATCGTCGCGATTCGGCATGGTTGGGCATGCCGAGGTGTTCGACAAGAAAACGATGCAATGCCGGGCGGCGACAGGCGTAGTCGGGGTCGCGCAGGAAGTGTTCGAAATTGACCGCGAAAAACTCGCGCGGCGAGGTGAGTTCGTATGTGTCCGGCGAGCGATCGCGCAGGCGATTGCGCGTGTTGCGCAGGCCCAGGCGGCGCGGCTTGATTTGCCACCCGGCCAGATCGAGCAGATGCGGGACTTGCGAGAGCTTCAGGCGGCGGTCGAGTGCGTGGGCCAGTTCGTGCAGCAGCGCCGCGATGGCAGGCTCCTCGTCCGGCGCGTGCAGCAGATGGCGTGCGAGGCGGATGCGATCACCCCGGATGCGGCCGTGCACGGCTGCGGGCAAATCGTCGTCGAAGGAAAGCCGCAGCGTCGGCAAGTTGGCCGTGATCGAAGCCGGCAGATAGGTGCCAGTGCGTTCGATCAGCATCGTGGCGGCGGCATGCTCGGCCGAGGTGAGTGTTGCTGTTTCCAGCACCGGCGGCCACGCAGCCTGGGTGGACAACGAAGCAAAGCCCAGCAGCGTGGCGACGAATCCACGCCGCCGGCAGCGCGCGCTCACCGCGCCAGAATCGCCTTCGCCAGTACCAGATCGCTCACCTCGGCCGGGGTGTCGGGCAAGGTGCGCAGATGCCGCAACGCCGCTTCCAGCCGCACGCCCCGGATTGCGCCATCGCTGGCGACGAACGCCGCTGCATCGCGCCGCGCCTCCACGATCACCTTGTCATCACCGGAACTGCTGCCGGTGGTGCCCGAGGTGCCGCCGGACGAGGCACCTGCGGAAGTGCCGGCGAAACTGCCCGCGAATGCCGGGGCGATGGTGAGCGGAAGACAAAGCAATGCGGCAAGGCGGCAGAAGCGCAGCGACATCGGAACACCCCATGAAAACGAGGGCGGCAGGATAGCGCAGCGTGGGGTGCGACATTCGGTCGCATCCCCGCGACGCGCAGCTGTCCCTAGCATGTCGTTTTCCTTTCGGGAGACGGCGGCAACATGGGCAGGGCGTGTGTTGGGAAAGGATTGCCGAGTGCGATCCTGGTGGCGTTGGCATGGCCGGCTGTGGTGTCTGCGGCGGGTGATGCCGAAGCCGAGCGCCGCAGGCTGGATGCCGTCGTGGTGACGGCGCAGGCCCCAGCCGATGGCGTGGCGTGGGAAACCGATCCCCGGTTGCCGCGCCAGCCGGTGCCTGCCAGCGATGGCGCGGATTACCTCAAGACCATTCCCGGCTTCAGCGCGATCCGCAATGGCGGCAGCAATGGCGATCCGGTGTTGCGCGGCATGTTCGGCTCGCGCCTGAATCTGCTTTCCGGCGATGGCGGCATGCCGGGCGCTTGCCCGGCGCGGATGGATAATCCGATGTCCTACGTTTCGCCGGAAACCTTCGATCAACTGGTGGTCGTGAAAGGCCCGCAGACGGTGCTGTGGGGGCCGGGAGCATCGGCGGGAACGGTGCGTTTTGCACGCGATGTGCCGCATTTCGAGCAGGCCGGTGCGCGGGTTTACGGCAGCGTGCTGGCCGGCTCCAATCATCGCCGCGATGCGGTGGTCGATGCCAGTGCGGGCTTGTCGCAAGGCTATGTGCGCCTGAGCGGCAGCACATCGGAGGCGGATGACTATCGGGCCGGTGACGGCACTCGCGTTCCGTCGAAGTGGGATAAATGGAGTGCCGACGTGGCGTTCGGCTGGACGCCTGACGAGAACACCGTGCTCGAAGCCAGCCTCGGACGCGGCGATGGCGAAGCGCGCTATGCCGGGCGCGGGATGGATGGTTCTATGTTCGACCGCGACTCGCGTTCGCTGCGGTTCGGGAAGTCGGGCTTCGAGGGTGCGCTGCAACGCATCGACGCCAGTGTGTATCGCAACTACGTCGATCACCTGATGGACAACTACAGCCTGCGTGATCCCAACCCTGCCAGTGCCATGCCCATGCCGATGGGCGCGAACGTGGATCGTTTGACGCAGGGCGGACGTGCGGCGATGGAGTTCACGTGGGCGGGCGGGCAGGTGATCGCCGGCGTGGATGCGCAGAACAGCCGGCATCGCGGTCGTAGCGCGATGGGGCGCGGCATGCATGCGGGCAAGCCTTGGGCAACCGATGCCAGCTTGCGCAATCGCGGCGTATTTGCCGAGGCGATGTTCGACATGGATGCGCCATCGCGCTGGGTTGCCGGCCTGCGACTGGATCGCGCCCGTGCCACCGACCGCCGCAATGGTGATGACACTGGCGGCATGCATGCGCATGGCGGGGCAGGCATGGGCGGTGCGATGGGTTCGACTTCCGGGCTCACTCGCGCCGAAACCCTGCGCAGCGGCTTTGTGCGGCACGAATGGCGGCGCGAAGGTTTGGGTACCTACATCGGTGCGGGCCATGTAAGCCGCATGCCGGATTACTGGGAGCTGTTTTCGCCGGACAGGGGGCCGACAGGGTCGATCAATGCCTTCGATGGCGTGCTGCCCGAGCGCACCACGCAACTGGATGCCGGCTTGAACTACACCTCGCGGCGACTGGATGCGTGGCTCAGCGCCTATGTCGGGCGCATCGATGACTACATCCTTTTCACCTACACCACCTGCGGCATGATGGGATCCGCCAGTCAGGCCAGCAACGTGGATGCGGCCATTCGTGGCGCCGAGGCGGGCGTGGAATACCGCCCTTGGGATGCCTTCAAGTTCGGCGCGACGCTGGCCCGCGCCTGGGGCGAACATCGCGATTCCGGCACGCCGCTGCCGCAGATGCCGCCGCTGGAGTTGCGCACCACGGCGACGTGGGATGTGGGCAATGGGTCGCTCGGCCTGCTCTGGCGATTGGTCGATGCGCAGGATCGGGTCGCCATCGGGCAGGGCAATGTGGTTGGGCAGGATATTGGCGCGAGCAAGGGCTTCGGCACGCTGGCCATCAACGGCGCGATGCGACTGGGCGAATACTTCCGCCTCTCGGCCGGCATCGACAATGTGTTCGACCGCGACTACGCCGAACATCTGAATCTGGCCGGCAATGCCGACTTCGGTTATCCAGCCGAGCGCGTGCGCATACTGGAGCCGGGCCGCAGCGCGTGGCTGAAGCTGGATTTCAGTTATTGACCCGGATCGCAGCGGCGCGCATCGGTGGCATCCTGTGAGGATGACCACCGATCGCACATCGCTGATCGCCACGCTCCTCACCCTGCGCTGGGTCGCCGCTGCCGGCCAGCTTGCGGCCGTGGCATGCGTGGCGTTCGGTATGGGGGTGGCGCTGCCGTTGTGGCCGATGGGTGCGGCCATCGGCCTGCTGCTCGTGTTCAACGTGTATGCGTCCCACCGTGTGCGGCAAGGCGGGGATGCGGCGCCGAATGAGGTGTTCTGCCATATCGCCGTGGACGTGGCAGTGCTGGCTTTTCTGATCGGATGCAGTGGTGGGCCGGCCAATCCCTTCACTTCGCTGTTTCTGTTGCCTATCGCGTTTGCCGCGCTGGCCTTGCCACAGCGCTGGATCTACGCCACTGCCGCGCTGTGCGGGCTGGGCTACGCGCTGGCCGCTGCGTTCGGGCGACCCTTGCCGCACGTGCATGGGCTGGCGATGGATGGCTTTGACCTGCATCTGTGGGGCATGGCGGTCAACTTCGTCATCTCTGCTGCGGTGTTCGCGTACTTCCTCGCGCGCATGGCGGCGCAGCGGCGCGAGCGCGATGCGGAACTTGCGCGCTTGAGCGAACGCTTCGCGCGCGACGAGGGCATCCTTGCCCTCGCCACGCATGCGGCTTCGGTCGCGCATGAGCTGAATACGCCGTTGGCGACCATGTTGCTGGCATTGGACGATCTGGAAACTTGCGGCTCGCCCGATGCCCTGGGCGAGGACATCGCCCTGCTGAGAACCCTGGCCGAAACCTGCCGCGACCGGGTGCGCGAACTGGCGCGTGCTGCGCGCCTGGGCGAGTGCATCGATCCGGAACAGGTCGTCGAGCGCTGGCAGTTGCTGCGTCCGGCGGTGACGCTGGTGCGCGAAACCTCGCTGCCGCCGGGTTTGCGCGTGGATGCGACGGTTGGGCATCTGTTGCGTGCGTTGCTGGACAATGCCGCCGATGCCGGCGAAGCCGTGGGCGATGCGCGTGTGGCGTTGACGATGCGGTGCGAAGGGGGCTTTTTCTTCGCACACGTGCGCGATCGCGGGCGGGGTTTCGAGGCCGGGAGGTTCGGTGCGAGTGATGCACTTTTCCGCAGCGACAAACCCGATGGCATGGGCGTGGGGCTGGCGCTGGCGCGTGCCGCGATCGAGCGGCTGGGTGGCGAGCTGACGATGCAGGCAGATGCCGGTGGCGGTACGCACGCGACCTTCGCTGTGCCGCTGACAGGAGCGCATGAATGACCTGCGGCCTGCTGCTCGATGACGATGCGCTTTACCTGCGCACGCTGGCGCGCGCGCTGCAACGCCGTGGCATCGAAACGCACGCCGCATCGAGGCCGCAAGAAGCCTTGCGTCTGGCGCGCACGCATCGGCCGGATTTCGCCCTGCTCGATCTCAAGCTGGGCGAGGGTGATGGCACCTCGCTGGAATTGATTGCGCCGCTGCGTGCAGCGTGCCCGGAGGTGCGAATTGTGCTGGTCACCGGGTATGCCAGCGTCGCTACTGCGGTCGAAGCGATCAAGCGCGGCGCGGACGATTACCTGCCCAAGCCGGCCTCGCTGGATGCCATCCTGCGTGCAGTGGCGGGTGAAACAGGAGGCGAGCCGCTGGAGCCTGCCGCGATGACGCCGCTGTCCAGGGTCGAATGGGAACACATCCAGCAGGCGCTGGCTGAAACCGAAGGCAATGTCTCCGCTGCCGCGCGGCTGCTCGGCATGCATCGGCGCTCGCTGCAAAGAAAACTCGGCAAGCGGCCACCATCTGGCGTGTGAACAATTGCCTTGCCGCGCCACTGCGGTCATCGTGATGGGCCGATCCAGGCTGGAACCCGCCGCATGAAATTGGCCGCACGCGCGCAGCGCATCGAACCGTTCTACGTGATGGAAATTGCCAAAGCTGCCGACGAACTGGTGCGCAGCGCCGGTGACGATGCACGGCCGGTGATCCGGATGAACATCGGCGAGCCGGATTTCACTGCACCGCCGCTGGTGCAGGAGGCCGCGATCCGCGCGGTACGCGATGGCGTCACGCAATACACTTTGGCGCTGGGCTTGGCGTCGTTGCGCGAGCGCATCAGCGATTGGTATCGGCAGCGTTTCGGCGTCGACGTGCCGGCGCGGCGCATCGTGGTGACGGCGGGTGCATCGGCGGCGTTGCAACTGGCGTGTCTGGCGTTGATCGAGTCGGGTGATGAAGTGCTGATGCCGGATCCGTGCTATCCGTGCAACCGGCATTTCGTCATCGGTGCGGAAGGCCGGCCGGTGCTGGTGCCGACGACGGCGCAAGCGCGTTATCAGCTCAGCGCCGATGCGGTGCGGGCGCACTGGAACGCGGCCACGCGCGGCGTGTTGCTGGCTTCGCCATCGAATCCGACCGGCACCTCGATCGCGTTCGATGAGTTGCGTCGCATCCACGCTTTCGTGCGCGAGCGCGGCGGCGTCACGCTGCTGGACGAAATCTATCTGGGCTTGAGCCACGACGAAGCCTTCGGGCAAACCGGGCTGGCGCTGGGCGAGGATCTCGTGGCCATCAACAGTTTCTCCAAATACTTCGGCATGACCGGCTGGCGACTTGGTTGGCTGGTTGCACCGGATGCGCTGGTGCCGGCCATCGAGCGCTTGGCGCAAAACTTTTTCATCTGCCCGAGCGCGATAGCGCAATATGCCGCTCTGGCCTGTTTCGAGCCGGAAAGCATTGCCGAGTACGAACGCCGCCGTGCGCAATTTCGGGCGCGATGCGAGTGGCTGGCGCCGGCATTGGAGCATCTCGGCTTCAAGGTGCCGGTGGCGCCGGATGGGGCGTTTTACGTCTGGGCCGATGCATCCGGGTGGTTTGATCGGTTGGGCGTGGCCGATAGCTGGCATTTCGCCTTCGAAGTGCTCGAGCGCGCACATGTGGCGCTGACGCCGGGGCGCGATTTCGGGGTGGCGGAAACCGCGCGTTTCGTGCGGTTTTCGGCAGCCAACTCCATGCAGAACCTTGAGGAAGCGGTAGCGCGGCTGGCGGCGCTGCGTGCGTAGTTCCGGTGGATGCTGCATCGCAGCATAATATGCGGATGCAAACCTCTTCAGACCTCG
>JAEXRB010000124.1 GCA_023438325.1 Pseudomonadota bacterium
GTCATCACGCAAGCGAACCGCCATCATCAGCGCCGTACCCGCTGCCAGAATGGCAATCACCACGGATGCGACAAACAGTCCGGGGCGGTAGTCGATGCCCGGATTCATCAGCATCGCGTCCATGCCGACGTAGTGCATCGCCGCGATTCCCAGACCCATCACCACGGCCCCTACCGACAGCCGCAGGAAAGAGACTTCATCGCGCGACAGGAGCCACAGCGCATACGCCGATGCACCAACCGAAAGCATCAACGACGCAGCGGTGATCTTGAAGTCATAACCAAGCGGAATCGGCAAGCGGAATGCCAACATGCCGACGAAATGCATCGACCAAACGCCAATGCCCATGGCCAGTGCGCCTCCGGCCAACCACCAGCAGCGCTCGCGTCCACGACTGGCATGAATGCGCCCAAGCGTTTTCAATGCCGTATACGAGGCGAACACCGCCACGACATACGACATCAATACCCATTCAAGCTGGTAGGTTCCGATCAAGACGATCCCGAGCCTGAGGCATGCCCTGGCTCACGATGCCATGACCGGCCGCCGGGAAAAAGCCCCGCACGGCGGGCCTCGCCCACGCGGCACGAGCCCATCAGTGCGTTCCCGTCATCCTGCGCCATCCACGCCGGCCACCGCTGCCACCAGTGCTCCCAGCTCCAGCAGGCGCAAGTCGCTTCCGGGCAAACCCACCAGTTGCAATCCTGCACCTTCAGCGAGTGGCAACGACACCGCCGGGCACCCCGCCAGCGATGCCAGCGCAGTGAAATCGGCAAGATTTCCCGGCTCCATTGCATCGCATGCCGGCGGCAATTGCGGCGCCACGGGCAGCAGTAGTACATCGAAGCGCTCGAACAACTGCCGCATTCGGACCACATGCGCATCCAGCCGCAGGTCGGCACGGGCGAAATCGCTGGCCGATTTTTTCTGCGCGAAGGCGAGCATTTCCAGCACCCGCTCGCTTGCTCCACGCAGGCTTTCGCCATGTGCTGCCAGAAGTTCGGCCTCCATCATCAGGAGTGCGGCTCGCCGGGTGGCGGCGATGTCCAACGGCGCGATGTCGAAATCCAGCGCTCCGGCCGCACCGAACAGCCCGGCGGCACGTTTCACCGCCGCCTCGAACGCATCCACGGCCGGCGTCTGTGCGCCCAGTGCCGCCAATCCACCCAGCACGCCCACGCGCAACGACTGAGGATTCCAATCCGGCGCGGCCAATGCCACGCGACGGCGGCGTGAACGCGGGTCGGCAACGTCGTAGCCGGCCATGACCTGCAACAACGGCGCGATGTCTTCCACGTTGCGCGCAATCACGCCGGGGCAATCCAGGCGTCGCAGCGAGGGCGCCAGCCCACGGCAGGAAAGCTCGCCAAACGTCGGCTTCAATCCAACCACACCACAGAACGTGGCCGGAATGCGGATCGAGCCCAAGGTATCGGAACCCAGCGCCGCCACCGCATGGCCGGCTGCAACGGCGGCGGCGGATCCGCCGGAAGAGCCACCACTGACACGCCCCGGCAGATACGGGTTGCCGATGTCGCCGTAGTGCACGTTGCGTCCGACGGTGCCGAGCGTGGCCTCGTCGAGATTGGTCTTGCCCAGCAGCACCGCACCGGCGCCGCGCAGGCGCGAAACGACGAAGGCATCAGATTGCGCCAAGGTGTCGCGCCTCGCCGCCAAACCGATCGTGGTCGGCATGCCCGCCACATCGAAGTTGTCCTTGACGGCCAAAGGCACACCATCGAGCCGCCCCAGCGGCGCGCCGGAAGCACGGCGCGCGTCCGATGCCTGCGCAGCAATGAGTGCGCCTTCGGCATCCACATGCGTCCAGGCATTGAGCCCGGCATCGCGCGCAATGGCATCGAGAAAGGCGCGGGTCAGCGCCAGACTGGATACCCTGCCGGTGGCCAGCGCATGCAGCACGCAGACCAACGGTGCATGGCGCAAGGTTTCGACATCCTGAGTCATCATTGGTAAAGAATCTGGGAACAAGCCCTGATATTCGCGGGTTTGCCCACGTTGCCGCAAATCGCGACAATGACGCGCTGCACCACATACGCAACCGAAGGGAGCCAGCCAATGAGCGAGCGCGAGTTCATGGAATACGACGTGGTCGTCGTGGGTGCAGGCCCGGGCGGCTTGTCCACAGCCATCCGGCTCAAGCAACGCGCCGCCGCCGAAGGTCGCGAGCTGTCGGTCTGCGTGCTGGAAAAAGGTTCAGAGCCCGGCGCCCACATCCTCTCCGGCGCGATCATGGATCCGCGTGCGCTTTCCGAGCTGATCCCAGACTGGAAGGAAAAAGGCGCACCGCTGAATCAGCCGGTGACCGAAGACCGCATCCTGTTCCTCAGCGAAACGGGCGTCACGTCGACGCCGAAGTTCTTCATTCCCGATAGCCTGCACAACGAAGGCAACTACATCGTCAGTCTCGGCAACGTGGTGCGCTGGTTGGCACAGCAGGCCGAAGCCCTCGGCGTGGAAATCTTCCCCGGCTTCGCCGCCGCCGAAGTGCTGTACGACGAGAACGGCGCGGTGCGTGGCGTGGCGACCGGCGACATGGGCCTGGACAAGCACGGCAACCCGACCGACCAGTTTCAGCGCGGCATGGAACTGCATGCCAAGTACACGATCTTCTCCGAAGGCTCGCGCGGCCAACTGGGCCGGCAACTGATCGAACGCTTCAAACTGGACAAGGACTGCGATCCGCAAAGCTACGGCATCGGCATCAAGGAGCTGTGGCAAGTTCCGGAAGACAAAGCGAAACCGGGGCTGGTCGTTCATACCGCAGGCTGGCCGTTGAAATCGGATACCTACGGCGGCTCGTTCCTGTATCACATGGAAGGTGGCAAGGTAGCCATCGGCTTCGTGCTGGGGCTGGACTACAAGAACCCCTGGCTAAGCCCGTTCGAGGAATTCCAGCGCTTCAAGACCCACCCCGCTATTCGCTCGCATCTCGAAGGCGGCAAGCGCATCGGCTACGGCGCCCGCGCCATCACCGCCGGCGGCATCGTGTCGCTGCCGAAAACCGTTTTCCCAGGCGGCGCCTTGGTCGGCTGCGAAGCCGGCTTCCTAAACGCCAGCCGCATCAAAGGCAGCCACGCCGCGATCAAGACCGGCATGCTGGCTGCCGATGCCGCCTTCGATGCCATCGTCGCGGGCCGCTCGCGCGATGAGCTGAGCGCCTATCCCGCCGCATTCGAACAAAGCTGGCTGCACGACGAACTTTCGGCGGCCAAGAACTTCAAACAGTGGTTCAAGAAGGGCTTGTGGACGGCCACTTTCATGAACGGCATCGAGCAGTGGCTTTTGCCGAAACTGGGCATCAAGACCGCGCCGTGGACACTGCATCGGGACAAGCCCGACCATGCCTGCCTCGAACCTGCGTCAAAGCACGAGAAAATCACCTATCCCAAGCCCGACGGCGTACTCACGTTCGACCGCCTCAGCTCGGTCTTTCTCAGCAGCACCCATCATGACGAAGACCAGCCCGCGCATCTGACGCTGAAAAACGCCGAGATCCCGGTGCAGGTGAATCTGGCCCAGTACGCCGGACCGGAAGCCCGGTACTGCCCGGCCGCGGTGTACGAGTTCGTCGGCGAAGCCGGCAACGAGCGCCTCCAAATCAACTTCGCCAACTGCGTGCACTGCAAAACCTGCGACATCAAGGATCCGACCCAGAACATCGTCTGGGTTGCGCCGCAGGGTGGCGGCGGGCCGAATTACGCGGGAATGTGAGGCGAAACCCGATGCAGACACGACTCGCACTTGCCAGCGTCGCCGCCGCGCGCGATCTGGACGACGACCTCGCTCCGCTGGATGCCGCCCTGCACGATGCGGGCATCCAAACGCGTATCGTCGACTGGGACGACGCAAGCGCGGATTGGTCCAGCTTCGATGCCGTGCTGCTGCGCTCCACTTGGGACTACACCGAACGGCTAACCGAGTTCCTCACCTGGTGCGAACGGGTTTCCGCTATGAGCACCTTGCTGAATCCGCTCGACGTGGTGCGCTGGAACACCGACAAGCACTACCTGCGCGATCTTTCCGAGCGTGGTATCGCCACGGTCGAAAGTCATTTCATCGAGCCCGGCAATGATGCAGGCGCGTTCCCGGATTTCGCCGAGTTCGTGGTCAAACCCGCCGTCAGCGCCGGCTCACGCGATACTCAGCGCTATGTCCGTGCCGAACGCGATGCTGCCATCGCACATGTGCAGCGCTTGATCGATGCCAACCGCGCCGTGCTGATCCAGCCCTATCTCGCAGCCGTGGACAGCGAAGGCGAAACTGCCTTGCTGTTCTTCGATGGCGTGTTCTCGCATGCCATCAGGAAAGGCCCGCTGTTGCGTCGCGGCGCCGGCCCCACGACCGAGCTGTTCGCGCCCGAACAGATCACCCCGCGCACGCCCTCACCCGCCGAACGCGAACTGGCCGAACAGGTGATCGGCTCGCTGCCCCTTCGCGCGCTGGCCTACGCCCGCGTCGATCTTCTGCCCTCACCCGATGGGCCGAAGCTGCTGGAACTGGAATTGACCGAGCCCTCGCTGTTCCTTCACACCGCCGAGGGTGCTGCCGCGCGTCTGGCGGAGGTCGTGGCAAGTCGGCTCCAGCGCATCGAATAAACGAAAAGGGCCGGACAGTCCCTGTCCGGCCC
>JAEXRB010000171.1 GCA_023438325.1 Pseudomonadota bacterium
CCACAAGGGCGCCGCCATGAGAACACGTGGGGAATCAGCTGCCGCGTTGCTGCTTGAGCAGGTCGCGGATTTCCGTCAAAAGCTGTTGATCGGGCGTGGGTGCAGGTGGCGCTTCCGGTGCGGCCTCCTGCTTCTTGTGCAGCGTGTTGATGGCCTTGACCACCATGAAAATCGCAAACGCGATGATGATGAACTGGATCAGCGTATTGATGAAATTGCCGATGCCCAGCACCACCGCCGGCACGGCCTGCCCGGCGGCATCCACGCTGGCCTCCTTGAGGGTGATGGCCCATTTGGAAAAATCCACGCCGCCGATGAGGATTCCGATCGGTGGCATGATGATTTGATCCACCAGCGAACTGACGATCTTGCCGAACGCGCCGCCGATCACGACACCGACTGCCAAGTCGATGACGTTGCCACGCATCGCGAAATCCTTGAACTCCTGCAACATGCCCATCGGTGTTTCACTCCTGATCGATCATGGACGGGGGCGCGGCGCATGTGCCGCTGCGACAATTTACACCGGAGACGTGCTCAGGTGATGAGGCCGGCGAGCTTTGCGAACCCTTCGATGCCCGCCTCCCAGCGGTCGCCCGGATTCAGCGCGGCCACGCCCGCCGGTGTGCCCATGAAGATCAGGTCGCCGGCGCGCAGCTCGAAGCGTTGCGACAGCTCGTGGATGATGTCGGCGACGCCGAAGATCATGTCCGACAGTGGCGCCGCCTGACGCCGCACGCCATTGACCTCGAGCCACAGCAGCGCATCGGCCGCAGGCGTGCGCGTACTGGCAGGAACGATGGGCGAAATCGGCGCGGAGCGGTCAAATCCCTTGGCCACATCCCATGGCAGGCCTTTGTCCTTGGCGACCGCTTGCAGATCGCGCCGGGTGAGATCCAGGCCCAGGGCATGGCCATAGACGTGATCGGCCGCATCTTCACGCGCGATCACGCCGGCAGCATCGCGACCGATGGCCACCACCAGTTCCACTTCATGATGCAGATCACGGGTTGCGGTCGGGTAGGGCTGTGCACCACCACCCGGCAGCACGGCGTCGGCCGGTTTCATGAAGAACACCGGCGTGCCACGATCCACCTCCGAGCCCATTTCGCGCGCATGTTCGGCGAAATTGCGGCCGACGCAGTAGATGCGATGCACCGGAAACAGCCCGGCGTGGTTTTCCACCGGCACCGATGGGATGGATGGGGCGCGGATCACGAACTGGCTCATCGGCCTGTCCTTGTTGTTGGAGGGGCGCCATGTTCCCGGAAATCCCGGGCCGCTGGCCAGTGCGTTGTGAGTACCAGTTGGCAGAAACTCGCCAACCCGTTAAGGTTTCCACCGTTTCCCTTGTGATGTGGCCCATCGTCCTCTGCCATGAGCACGCCCCGCACTGCGCTGATCGTCGATGACGAGCGTGACATTCGAGAATTACTGGTTCTCACCCTGGGGCGCATGGGGCTGCGCGTGGATACGGCTGCCGATGTCGGACAGGCGCGCGAGCGACTCGCCAGTGGGCGCTACGACCTGTGTTTCACCGACATGCGCCTGCCAGACGGCTCGGGCCAGTCGATCATCGAATTGATCGCGCAGCGCTACCCGGAAACCCCGGTGGCGATGATCACCGCGCATGGCAACGTCGATGCCGCGGTGGATGCCCTCAAGGCGGGCGCCTTTGATTTCGTTTCCAAGCCCGTGGATCTTGCGGTGCTGCGCCGGCTGGTTCAGAACGCGCTGCGCCTGGGTGAAGAACGGCGCACGCAAAAGACCGAAGCCTCCAGCAGCAGCCGCCTCCAGGGTGATTCGAGCGCGATGCAGGCCTTGCGCGCCACCATCACCAAAGTCGCGCGCAGTCAGGCGCCGGTTTACATCAGTGGTGAATCGGGCGTGGGCAAGGAATTGGTCGCGCGCCTGATCCACGAGCAGGGGCCGCGCGCCGGCGGAGCTTTCGTGCCGGTCAATTGCGGTGCCATTCCCACCGAGCTGATGGAGAGCGAGTTCTTCGGCCACAAGAAGGGCAGCTTCACCGGCGCCAGCGGGGACAAGGAGGGTCTGTTCCAGAGCGCCCACGGCGGCACCCTTTTCCTCGATGAAGTAGCCGAACTGCCACTGCACATGCAGGTGAAACTGCTGCGCGTGATCCAGGAAAAATCGGTGCGCCCGGTCGGGGCCAATATCGAGGCGCCGGTGGATGTTCGCATCCTCTCGGCCACGCACAAGAATCTTGCCCAGCTCGTGGAGGAAGGTCGCTTCCGGCACGATTTGTTCTATCGCATCAACGTGATCGAGCTGATCGTTCCGCCCCTGCGCGAGCGGCGTGGCGACATTCCCGCCTTGGCGCACGGCGTGCTCGCGCGTCTTGCGGCGGATCTGGGCGAAAATCCGCCACGTCTCACCGACGAGGCGATGGCCGAGCTGGCCGAGTATCCGTTCCCGGGCAATGTGCGCGAACTGGAAAACGTGCTGGAACGTGCGCTGGCGCTTTCCGACGGCAGCGAAATCACACCCGACGATCTGCGCCTGCCGACGCATCGCGATACCGGCATGCGCACGCCTTTGCCCGAAAACATCCAGGCCGATCCTTACAGCGGTGCGGTTGCCCGCCCGGCCTTCGTCACCGGCCAGCAGCCGGCGGTGCCGGCCGACTTGCCCGATTACATCGAACGCATGGAGCGCGATGTCATCGTCAAGGCGCTGGAAGAGTGCCGTTACAACAAGACCCGCGCTGCGGCCAAGCTCGGCATCACCTTCCGCGCGTTGCGCTACAAGCTCAAGAAGCTCGGCATCGACTGAGGGAGTTTTCTCCCTCAGCCGCGCAGGCCCAGGAAATCCGGGCTGGCCACCACGCGCAATGCATCCAGTCGCAGGCGAGCATCGGGCAGGGCGCCGCGCAGTGCATTCTGCTCATCGACCAGGGCCGCGATTTCCTCCGGATGCACCGCCGGGTTCACGCGTGCAAGCGCTTCCAGACGCGTGATTTCTTCGCCCAGCAAGGCCTCCGCTTCGGCCAGTGCCTGCGCGATGCCGGCATCGGCCTGAGTGGCGGCAAGACGGCGCGCCGCATCCAGCATCGGCGGCACCAGGGTGTTGAGGATCTTGCGATGGCGGGTGAGGTCGATGGGGCGCTCGCCGGCGCGCTGCAAGGCACGCGCGCTGGGCTGGAACTCGGTGCGATCGGCCATGCGCGTGTCGACCACGGTGCGAATCGGCAAGGGCGGCAGGTAGCGCGAGACGTTGAGTTGGCGCGGTGCCACGCATTCGAGTACGAAGACCGCTTCCAGCAGCACGCTGCGCGGTGGCAGGGCATCGTCGATCAGGCACGCGGCATTGCCGGTTTCAGATGACAGCAACAGATCCCCTGCCGAGCGCAGCATCGGGTGGTCATCGCGCAGGTAGAGCAGGTCGTCGCGTGCCAGCGCGGTGGCGCGATCGAGCGTGGCCTGGCGTGGCCCGGCCTTGAATTCCTCGAAGGCATCCAGGGTGAGGTATTCCGGATCCAGCAGCACCACGTTGGGTTCGAGCAATTCATTCTGCACGCCGAACTGTTCGAGAAGGCGCCAGGCGAATTCGTCGGTGGCCGCGAAGCGGTCGTCACGCGCCAGGCCATCGCGCAGCAGGCTCTGATCGGCACCGCGGCGACTTGCCAGTTCCAGCAGGCGATCACGGCCGCGTGCAATCAGTTCGGCCAAGCGCGCGTGCTCACGTCGGGTGTCTTCCAGCAGGGCATCGAACGTGGCCTCGCGGGCTTCGCCGGGGCCGTAGTCGCCGACCAGTTCCAGCAGGCGCAGCGCGAACAGGCGCATCAATTCGCGCCCGTCGGCACAAACGCGGGTGAAGGCGTCCAAGCCTTCGTCGTACCAGCGCAGCACCACTTCCTGTGCGCTGCTGGCCACGGCGGCGGCATGAATGTTCACGTCGCCGCGCTGGCCGATGCGGTCGAGGCGGCCGATGCGCTGTTCGAGCATGTCCGGATCCAGCGGCAGATCCCACAGCACCAGATGCTGGGCGAACTGGAAGTTGCGCCCTTCCGCGCCGATCTCCGAGGCGATCAGCAAGCGCGCGCCATCGGGTTGGGCGAAGTACGCGGCGTTGCGGTCGCGCTGCAGCAGGTTCATGTCTTCGTGGAAACGCGCCAGCGCGATACCGCTGCGGGTGCGCAACGCGTCTTCCAGTGCCTGCACTTTGGCGCGCGAGCGACACAGCACCAGGACTTTTTCCGGCGCCAGCGTGTCGAGGGTGGCGATGAGCCAGTCCAGGCGCGGGTCGCGGCTGTAATCGTATTCGGGTTCCAGATGCCCCGGCACGCCGGCATCGGCCAGGAACTCGGCCCGCAGGCGGCCATCCAGCGCCGGGTCGTGTGCGCCGGTGTCGACGCTGTGCACATGCCGCACGCGTTGCGGGAAGCCGCCCACGGCAGTGCGGCGGTTGCGGATCATCACCCGGCCGGTGCCGTGGCGATCGATCAGGATGTCCACGAGCCGCTGCGTGGCGGCGGCATCGCCGGCGCCGATGCGTTCGAGCAAGGCCGGCAGCAGCGCCGCATCTTCGCCCAGCATGGCGTGCAGGGCAGCGGTGTCGGTGGCATCGAGCGATACGCCATCGAGCAGCTTTTCCACCGTGGCCGAGAGGGCAACGAAACGTGCGGTTTCGGCTTCGAAATCCGCCAGATCGCGGTAGCGCGCCGGATCCAGCAGTCGCAGCCGCGCGAAGTGGCCGCCGAGGCCGAGCTGTTCGGGCGTGGCGGTAAGCAGGATCGCGGCGGGAATACGCTCGGTCAGAGCCTGCGCCAGCGTGTATTCGGGGCTGGGCGCGTCTGGTTCCCATGCCAGATGGTGGGCTTCATCGATGACGATGAGATCCCAGCCCGCCTCCAGCACCAGCGCGGCGCGCTTGTTGTCATGCGCCAGCCAGCGGGTCGAGGCGATGACGCCTTGGTCGTCATCGAACGGATTACGCCCATCGCCATTCATTTCGATGGATTCGCAGCGCTCTTCATCGAAGATGGCGAAATCCAGATTGAAGCGACGACGCAGTTCGACGAACCACTGGTGCACCAGGCTTTCGGGCACCAGCACGAGCACGCGCGCGGCGCGCCCGGCGGCCATCTGCTGGGCGATGATGAGGCCCGCTTCGATGGTCTTGCCCAAACCCACTTCGTCGGCCAGCAACAGGCGTGGCGGGCGGCGTTCGGCGGCCACTTCGGCCACACGCAACTGATGCGCGATCACATCGATGCGCGCCGCCAGCACGCCCCAGCCCGGATGCCGCTGCGCATCGGCGCGACGGCGCAGGAGTTCATGGCGGAAATCGAACTGGTCGCTGCGATCCAGCCGCCCGGACATCAGCCGCGCATCGGCCTGCGATACCGGTTGCTGCGCATCGAGTTGTCCTTCGTGGAAGCTCTGGCCGGCTGCGGTGTAGGTCATCAGGCCGGCAGCTTGCTCCACGCTTTCCACCAGCCACTCGCACCCATCCACGCGCACGGTGTCGCCAACGCGAAACTCGGCGCGTGCCAGCGGTGCGGATTCGAAAGCGTATTGACGCACCACGCCGGTGCCGGTGAATACGATCTGCACGGAGCGGCCAGCGAGCCGCATCACGGTGCCAAGGCCCAATTCGGGTTCGGCGGTGGAGAACCAGCGCTGCCCGGGAACAAAACTTGTCGGAGTCATCCGGCCATTTTATCCGGGGCGACCGCGCACGTCGCCCTTGTATTGTCTCAATGCTTCACCACGCTATCGCTACGTTCACCGCCACGCTGCGTCCGGGGCGGGTATGGAAGCCGAGGTCGGCATCCTGTGCGCCCAGCCCGCGCACGCTGGACCAATCCCAATAGCGCCGGTCGCCAAGATTGAGCAGGCCCGCGTTGATGCGCACGCCGTGCCAAGGCTCGGCCCATGCGTAAAGATCGAAACGCGCATGGCCGGGCGGAGCGAACAGGTCGTCAGCACCATGATCGATGCGCGTGGTGCGACGCACGCCGGTCACGGCGGCCTCCATGCCCCAGAGGCCGTTTTCAGGTTCAAAGCGCAGGCCGAGCGTGGCGCGTGGGGGTTCGATGCTGTTGAGTGGCTGGTCGCGGCGCAGATCATCGCCTTGCGACCACGCCAGCGCGCCACGCACTTGCCATCCGCCCACATGATGGGCAGGCGAAGGCAGGCGCCAGAGCATGTCGGCTTCCACGCCACGGATGCGGGCGCGATCGCGGTTGATGGACTGGAACACCAGCGCGCCGGTATTCGGATCGATGCCGAGATTGGCACGTGATTCGATCAGGTCGCGATAGCGGTTCTCGTAGATCGACGCACTGGCGCGCAGGTCGTCGCCCACGTAGCGCCAGCCCAGCTCCAAGCCGTGACTTCGCTCCGGGCGCAGATCGGGGTTGGCGCGTACTTCGTAGTTGTATACCGGCAAGATCAGGCCGATGTTCACATCGCCGAAGGGCGGCGCACGGAAACCACGTGCGTACTGCGCGAACAGGCTGTGGTTGTGGCCGGCAGACCAGCGCAGGCCAAGGCGCGGCGTAATCTGCTGTTCGTCCACGTCGACCGGATCGGCATCGGGGAAATCCTCGATGAAAAGCGCATCGGGCTTGGCCCGCAGGCGATACCACTCCGCCCGCAGGCCGGGAATCACGGCGAGGCGTTCGCCGATGTGGATTTCGTCCTGCCAGAACAGGGCGAAACTGTCGGCATCGGTATTGGGGAAGTCGCGCACCGGCAGCGGTTCGCCGAGTACCAGCGAGCTGCTTTCGCCGGTGGCCAGATTGGTTTCCAGGCCATCGCGCACGCCCTCGTAACGCTGCTGGCTCAACTCCACGCCGAACACGTGCCAGTGCCGCATGTGCGCAGCTTCGTGGCGTGCCTGCCCGAGCAGGGTCAGGCCGACGGCATCGGCATCGTATTGGAAGCGTCGCCAGCGCAGTGATTCGAACGGCGTGGCGCGATCGGGCAGGCGGTACTGATCGCTGTCCTGACGTACCGAGGTGTTCTGCACGTGGAATTGCGCATCCAGAGATTCCAGCCACGCACGCTGTGGCTGCCAGTGCATGGCGAGGCTGGCGCGGTCGCGGCGATCATGGTCATCCGCATCGAGCCGATAGGTGGTGTTGTAGCGACCGCTGCCGAAACGCAGCGAGTTCACCGCCGTTTGCCGGGCGTTGCGGTTGGCTTCGTAGGTCAGCACGTAGCGGCCCGCATCGTCGGCATCGTGTACCAGCTTGGCGAGCGCGTTTTCGCGTTGGTAGTCGATCGGGTTGGGCGCATCTTCGTCCCGCCATGCACGATTGCCGGCCTCGTGCCCGCTGCGCTGGCCGATCACCGCCATGCCTTGCCAGCGTGCCGAGGCGCTCTCGCCGGCCCAGCTTGCGGCACGCAGGAAGCTGTCGTCCATGCCATCCCAGCCCAGGCGCAATCGGAGGTGCTGGTTGCCGTTGCCCTGTGCGAGCAGGTCGTCAGGATCGCGTGTGCGAAATGCCACCACGCCGGCCAGCGCATCACTGCCATACAGCGTGGAGGCGGGGCCGCGCAGGATTTCGACACGCTCCACCGCTTCCAGATCCACCAAATCACGCCCGGCGGAGGCGAACTGCCCGATGCTGTAGGCATCGGCCAACGGAATGTCGTCGATCAGGATGCGCACGCGGTTGCCTTCCAGCCCGCGGATGGAAAAACCGCCGCTGCCGAAACGATGGTTGTCGCG